>CAYNVK010000387.1:0-4085 GCA_964400395.1 uncultured Lentimicrobiaceae bacterium
TACTCGAATTACTGTCACATTGAGCGAAGTCGAAATGCACTTGTTTAACTCAAAATGAGCAATATTTGTTATTTTAGCTGGGCTTCCCTGCCCGTCCCAGCAGGCGGGGACTACGCTCAGCCTGACAGATGAACAAGCTGAAATCCACTAAAGCTATTTGATTTTGAAATTTAGAGAGTTCCTAAGTGAATGATGTTTTTGACTAAGTGATCGAACAAATTTATTAGGAGATCGAACAAATTTATTAAGAGATCGAACAAATTTATTAAGTGATCGAACAAAATTATTAGGAGATCGAACAAATTTATTAAGTGAACGAACAAACTTATTAGGAGATCGAACAAATTTATTGAGTGATCGAACAAATTTATTAAGTGATTGAACAAAATTATTAGGAGATCGAACAAATTTATTAAGTGATCGAACAAATTCATTAAGTGATCAAACAAATTTATTAAGTGAAAGAACAAAATTATTAAGGTCATTAATTCCCCACGCCGCGCACAAAAAAAGCGGTTAACCTGCTGCTTTACAACAACAAATTAACCGCTGTAGCGGTATGTAACCGGCAGTTGGGCTTTACCGGGTGCAACGTAGGTTTACGAGGCCAGCGAATCTTTCACTATCTGTTCCATCTGCGCGGCGTTTTTCTCCATTTGCTCCACCAGCCTGAACTGTACCCGGGCCCGTACCAGGTTATGGTCGGGGTAGGAGGTACGGAAATACGGGTCGCCATCCAGGTAATCGGTAAGGAAACGCAGCCCGATAATAAAGGTCATAAAGCGGGCCGAGAAGGCCAGGTTTTCAACTTCCACCTCGTTCAGCGAATTGCGCGTGCTTTTCAGGAAACCCTGTGTATAAGCCTCGTAAATGGGCAGGTTTATATCCACTTTGGTGAGGTCTTTTTCGTCCTCGGCAGCGGTATTGGCGCCTGTGCGTATGGCATCGCCGAAATCGAACAGCACGCTGCCGGGCATTACCGTATCCAGGTCGACAATGCACATGGCATGGTTGGTACTGTCGAAAAGGATATTGTTGAATTTGGTATCGTTATGGGTAATCCGCATGGGGAGTTTGCCCTCGCGTACCAGGGCGGGGATGGTAAGCATCTGGCCGGCCCTGTTTTTTACAAATTCAATTTCGGCAGGTATCAGTGCGGCACGCTGCGCCGGGTTGCCCGCCAGCGAACGATTAAAGGTATCCAGCCTTTTCTCCATATTGTGGAAATCGGGTATGGTTTCCAGCAGCCGGTTGGCAGGCAAATCAGCCAGCAGCGACATAAACAGCCCGAATGCCTTACCGCCTTCGTAGGCTATCTTGGTGTTTTCGACCACATCGTAGCTGTGCGCGTTATCAATAAACTTATACAAGCGCCAGTATTCGCCTTCTGTTTCGTAATAAAACCTGTCGTGGTCCTTGGTAGGTACAATTTCGAGCACTTTAAACGAAAGTTCCGGGTGGCTTGCCAGCTTTTCGGCCAGGTGATGCGTTACCGTTGCAATGTTATTCATCAGGCCATCTACATTTTTAAAAATATAGTTATTGACCCACTGTAGGAAATACCCCGAATGTTCAGTTGAAGTGGTTTTAATGTAATACGAGTCGTTGATATGACCGGTTACAATCTTCCTGTAATCAACAATTTCGCCTGTAGTTTTAAAATTCGAAAGTATTTTCCTGATATCTCTTTCCATAGGTTATTTCCAAAGTTGTTCGGGATAAATACCCGCTTTAATGAGTTGCATTAGTTTTTCGATGACCAGGGGTTTGTCTTCCTTATAGGTTACTCCAAACCATTTAGCATCGCTTTTAAGCACTTTTACCCTGGCTTGCGAACTGTTTATCAACTTGTCAATTGCCGATGGGATATAGAATTCAGCCTTGGGCGAATCGCCGTTGGCTTTAATAAAATCAATAAACATCGATTCGGTTTGCCTGAAATATTCAGGGGTAAATCCCCAGAAATTCATGGACACCAGGGTTTCGGGATCGAGGAAAACAAAGGTTCCATCGGCTTCCTGGTAGGCAATGCCGCCATCAGTATACTGTATGTTGGTGCGCTCGGTTACCGATACCAGGTTGCCCTGTGCATCGGCCTGGCACACGCCCCGCGACACGGTTCCGTTTTCGGACATGGTGTTACCCACCTGGTAACCCACCAGCGAATACAGGGTTTGCTGGGCTTCGGTAAGCGAATTAAGGTGGTCGGCCATGGTTTTGAAGGCATCGGCCCCGTAAAAATCGTCGCCGTTAATTACCGCAAACGGTTCGTGTATCACATCTTTGGCCATCAGTATGGCATGGGCTGTTCCCCAGGGTTTGGTACGCTCGGGCGAAAAGGTGATGCCTGCGGGTACTTTATCCAATTCCTGGAAAACGTATTCAACGGGTATATGGGGTTGCAGTTTGGAGATAAAAATATCCTTGAAATCCTGTTCAAAACTTTTGCGGATGATAAAAACAACCTTCCCGAACCCGGCGCGTTTGGCATCGTAAATGGAATAATCGATGATGGTTTCGCCCGAAGGTCCTACCGGGTCAATTTGTTTCAGGCTCCCGTAGCGGCTTCCCATTCCGGCAGCCAGTACTAATAATGTTGGCTTGGTCATAAAATGTACTTATTTAAGTGTTATTTGCGTATTTTGTTGCCAAACATGGCGAAGTAAAAAATGAAAATGTAGATCGGGATCAGCATCCAGTATGCCTGCTGATTACCTGTTACTGCAACCAGTTTGCCATATAACAGCGGCAGGATGGCACCACCTGCAATACCCATTATAAGCAGTGCGGATCCGGCTTTGGTAAACCGGCCCAGGTCGGCAATTGCCAGCGGGAAAATGGCAGGCCACATTACGGCATTGGATAAACCCAGCAGGGCTATGCATGCAATGCTTGTGTATCCCGAGGTGAAAATGGCCAGCAGTGCGAACACAAAGCCCAGCACAGCCGCTACAGCCAGTGCTTTACCCTGGCTTATAAAACGCGGAATGGTGATAATGCCGATAATATATCCCACAACCATCGATATCAACGTCATGGTGGTGAAAGTACGGGCCGTTGCCAGGGGTATATCGAGCGATAAGCCATAAAGTATAATGGTATCGCCTGCAATAACTTCGGCACCAACGTACAGGAATAAGGTAACGAAACCCAGCCAGAGGTGCGGAAACTGCCACCAGGCCGTTTTATGCGTACCGGTTGCCAGTTCTGAGGGCTCTTCCTTATCGGTATCGATATCGGGCAGGTGAATAAATTTAAGGGCCACCGAAAGCAATGCCAGGGCTATGGCAATAATGATATACGGCATAATTACTTTATGCGCGAGCGCGTCGAGCAACGGCAGGCGATCGGCACCTGTTATCACTTCGAGCTTATGCATGGTGTCGGTGGTATCCTGGTTCAGGATTATCGCCCCGAGGATCAGCGGACTAACCGCACCGGCCACTTTATTGCAGATACCCATAATGGATATCCGCTTGGCGGCACTTTCGCGTGGACCCAGCACAATAACATAAGGATTGGAAGCCGTTTGCAGCAATGCCAGCCCGGTGCCCTGTATAAAAAGCCCGGTAAGGAACAAGCCGAATGTGCGGGTGAGCGCTGCCGGTATAAATACCAGCGAACCCAGTGCCATCACAAATAAACCTAAAGCCATCCCGTTTTTAAACCCAACCTTGTGCAGTACAAAGGTGGATGGCGGAGCCATGAAAAAGTAAGCAATATAGAATGCCAGCGTAACGAAATACGCCTGAACGCTGTTCAGTTCGCAGGCTATTTTCAGAAACGGGATCAAGGTGCCATTTAACCAGGTAATAAAACCGAAAATGAAAAACAGCACACCTATAACAGTAATAGGAATCAGGCTGCTTTTTTGATTGTTAATACTTGAATCAATGTTTTGGGTCATGAGACTTTGGGTTTAGATGTATAATTTGATTGTTTTCTTTTGGATGTTGGATGTTTGATGTTGGATGTTGGAAGTTTGATGTTAGATGTTTGATGTCGGAAGTCAGAAGTCGGAAGACGGAAGACCGAAGACCGAAGTCGGAAGTACCTGAAATCGTAAATCGTCATTCATTATTCGT
>CAYNVK010000388.1:0-4061 GCA_964400395.1 uncultured Lentimicrobiaceae bacterium
CTAAAATCAATTCAATATTTGTAAGGTTCACCAATTAAAGCAGTTAAACCCTGGTTTCAGGATATGATACCAGGGTTTTTACAGCTTATTCAGTTTGCATTGAACCATAAAAAATGCACTTTTGAAATAGCCCTGTCTGCAGGAAAGGCAGGCATCTGACCCGTAAAAAATAAATTATAACCGATGAAAACGCTTTTCCTTGCAATTATCCTTTTGTTGAGTGGTATTATGGTAAATGGCCAAATAACACCGGAAGCACTCCTGAAAAAAGCTCCATCCCTGCCAAAAGATTCCTGTAACATCAGCCGGGCTGATAAGGAAGCTTTTGTTCAGCAAGTGAACGCGCTTATGGAGGAAACTGACAACGAAATCAGCAGGCTGAACCAGGAAATTGAAAAAGGCGGCACCACCAACGAAGACCGTGCCAAGGAAGCTGCGCTGAAGCAAATGTCGCAGCAGTATGGCATGTCAGAGGAAGATATTGCTAAAATGAAGAATGCAAAAAATCTTTCGGCTGCCGATAAACAGGCCCTGGCCAACAAAATGATGATGCAACAGGCAAACATGACGATGGATGAAGCAAAAAGCCTTTCGAAGCTGGATGATGCAGGCAAAAAAGCGTATGCCGAAGCCTTAGCGACAGAAAAAATGGCTGAGGTACAGGCTAACCCAAAACCGCAATCCGTGAATAATACAGGCGGGAATATGCAGGCCCTGGTAGTGGAACAACAAACACTTACCGGGAAAATATCTGCCAATAGTCAAAAAATCGGCAACCTGTATGCCTCCATTGATAATGATCCTTCGGGCAAGGAAATGCTCAGGAAAATTGACGAATGGCACAAAAAATTAATGTCGATGACGGGGATAGATTATGGACAGGGAAAACAAATGGACTCATTATCAGTCCTGATCATGAATGAGCAGGTAAAATACTGCAGCAAGTTCACACCCCGGTACAGGGCGGCGCTGCGCCAGCACCTGGCATTGGTTAAGGCTTCAATACCCGATTACAGGCAATTAGGCGCCATAACCGCCGAAATGATTAAAATGCAATATGGGCTGGTTCTTGCACCCGAAAATGCCGAACTGGGTGGTATGCAGGCTGTAAACGAGTATCTGGGTAAATTTCGCGATGCCTTTAAATACAATCTCTTTTTCCCTGAGGAAAATTAATGCCTGTTACCGGTTTATCTCAACATTAAACTCAAATGCCTAATTAGAGAATTATGAAGCATTTCCTGATCTCATTTTTAGTTCTCTTTTTGATGCTTTCGGGCTCGGCGCAAAATAAGCTGTCGTCCGACCAAATCAGGCAGCAAATGGCTAAAATCCGCCAGACTACCGACTGGAACGATCCGGCTGCGGCAAAAAGGGCTAATGAGGAAATTAAAAAACTGGCCGCACAACTCAATGGGGGTAAGCCAACGGCTCCCTTTGGCAGCACAACGCAGCCGGCAAATTCGGGCCCGGCAAATTACATTTCGAAAACCGCTGCAACGCCCGAAAATATACTTGTCATTGCCGACCGTTTCTACAATCGAGCCTATAAGGCGCTCGATGCTATCTCGAAAAACCAGTTCGACCTCGACTATAAAAAAGCCGGTGCTGAAAAATTCAGCCTGAAAGCTGTAAGGCAACTTACAACCACAGGCGCGCTGCTTATAACCTTTGGCAACGATCATAACCTGGCATGTGTTTACCTGGCTTCGGCGGTCAAATCTCTTCCGGCCGACACACTCTCGGTAAACAATTTCGGTGGTTACCTCCGTATTATCGACTCCACGGCAACTTCGCTTCCTGTATTGCTGTATGCCAATAAGCTCTTCAGCCAAAGCCCTGTTATCCTCACCCAGATCGGTTGCAGTTATTTCGAACTAAATGACCACAAGCATGCCGAGCAATACCTGAAAGAGGCGCTTGAATTCAACCCGGGTTTTGGCCAAGCACACACTGCCTTGTGCGAGCTTTATATAAAGCAGGGGCGTTTGCAGGATGCTATACTTGAGCTTTTTGCCGGCGTAAAAGGAATGGCATGTTCGTATAAGCAGGCATCGGCAAATTTCTCGTACATGCAGCAGGCGGCTGAAAAGTCGGATACCAAGGAGGAATTTTGGGGCGAAACCCGGAAACAAATGAGCCCTGAAGAGGCTCTCGCCCCACTGGTACCTGAAAATCCGAAACTTAAAATGCCCGGTTTCCCCAACTGCCTGAAACTCGAAGACTGGATGGAAGGCGGAGGTTATGCATCAGCGGTACAGGCATATGAAAGGTTTCATGGTCAGCTTATGAAATTTGTTTCCGAGTTTCAGCAGGTACATAAACAGGCACCCAACCTGCCCCCGAATGCCGTGTTACGCGATTATCCCAACGAACGCTTTGCCCTGGATTGCATCCTGGAATACTTTTTTCAGAAATCGAAAAAGGAAGCCGATGACTACAGGGATAAGCTTGATGAAATAATGAAAAAGGTAGAAAAGGAGTCGGATGCTTATTTTCAGATCAAGGAGGGTTATACCAAAGAATATTTGAAATGTGCCGATGGTTGTGGTAACGATGGATATTGTATTGAAGAGTGCCACAGGGTATATTGTACCAAAGAATGCCCTGCCACCAATATTTATAACAGTAAATTACAGGGATATTATGAAGATTGCCTGGCTATCTTTAAAACCACTGCGGATAATCAGAAAGAGATCCTCGACGATATGTACGAATTTTCGGGACAATGGTTTTCGAAAATACAAAGCCCATACTGGAGTAAAATATATGCATACGAAATTCAGCGGGTTGCACTCACGGTGATTGGTAACGCATACGCCGTTTACCCGTTGCCATTCCCTTTCCCGGCGCACAACGATTGTGGAACGGACTGCTCGCTGTTCGCCAATCCATATCCTGTGCCTGCCGAGGAAGTTGAAGAAAAAGAACCCAAAGAAAACAATTGCCCTCCGGATTCGAAGTTTTCGCTTTCGCTGGCCATGTGTAGTATGGATTTTGAATGCGAAAGTTTTGAGTTTGGATGCTCGGCAGTAGTGGCTTTCTCCATAAAAAGGAATTTCGAAAATAAAAGTACAACCTCATTTGTGGGTGTGGGTGCCGAAGGCGGATTGATGGGTGTGAAGGGCGAAGCAAAAGCAGGTTTTACCTTTACCAAATACGATAACGGAGAAACCGATACGGGGATAAAAGGCGAACTGAGTGCTACCGTGGGTGGTGCAGCACGAACCGGCAAAAACTACGAAGTTACCGCCACCGTTATGGAAGGCGTAAGAACCGAAGCAAAAAATGTTTACCAGGTAGGGTTTTAGGCTTGCATTGCCTTTAACCGGGAATAAACATTAAACTGTAAAATCCATCGTCGCCGGCCAGGCACCTGATAACCACAGCTTGCCGGCCGGCAATAAATACCGATTATGAAAACAATTGTCCCAATTCTGATTTTGCTGCTTACATGCTTTCATGCAAATATTTATGCGCAGGACTACCCGCTGTTACCCGATCATCCCGGTACTTTTAAATTGATCGACTGGGGTGTTTACACACATTGGGATTGCGGTTTCACAAAAACCGAAACGGCAGCCAATTACCAGAAAATCATTAAAATTACCGACATGGTGAGGACTAACCCGGTGTTTGTTAACCAAAAAGGATTCAATTGCGAAACGTATGTGTTTGCCGAAAACTGCCCCGGTAAAACCGGGTATGGCATTCCGTGTACCATTCGTTTTGGATTTGGCGATTGGTTTATGGACAAAGGGCAACCGAAATTTTACAGGATTGAACCCCCGAGCTGGACCATCTCTGTGAACCGTTTTACTGGTTTTTTGGGAGCGAACTATGGATTAGGTGCATCGAAACCTACCGACACGCCAAAACCAGGGTTCGACTTCGAAAAATGGAAGGGCGTAAACGATAAGCTTAGCACCTGTTTTTACCTGGTTGGCCAAAAAGAAGAACTCGGCAAAGGCATCGATCGCTATATCAGCGAAATAATTGTAATGTACAACCCCGACAGGCCTCCCTATTACCTGCCGGTAAAATTTCGCGAAATTGCTGAA
>CAYNVK010000389.1:0-4016 GCA_964400395.1 uncultured Lentimicrobiaceae bacterium
TTTTGATACCAAAGATTTTGTTGTGATTTATACCCTGGTATTTTAATTCAATGCGGTTGAAATTCAGTCTCCGGGTTACAGTTTAATGCCCAGGGTAAGATTAAGCATGCGGACTTTAAGTTTGTTTTTATCCATATCCTGCGAATCGCCGTTATATTTCATCTGTCCACCCACATTGTGATCGCCCAGTCCGTAATAATGCAGCCCGAGCAAATATTTATCGTTGAACTGCAACCCGCCACCCAGGGTGTAAGCAAACTGTGTGGATAAATCGAATACCATTTCTATTTTTTGTCCATTGGCTTCGGCAGTCATATTGGTAACTTTCAGAAAATCGGCACCCACGCCCAGCTCCCCAAATAACGATACCTGGCTGTTGGCCTTATACGTGTAGTTAAGCCCTGCAGTAAGCGGGATATTGATGTATTTGTAGAAAGTTAAATCAACCCCGGGGCTGGAAATTTTCTTCATATCGTCCTTCACACTACTTTTCAGCCCGTTATAATTAAAATCGCCGCCCACAAAAACGCCAATACCATTTTGGTTGAGTGTGGACAAATACTTGCCGCCTATATTAAACCCTACAGCGGCACCTCCCGCGTACTCATCGTTCTGGCTGTCGCTCCCGAATTCGCCCATCGGAAATGCAGCGCCTGCATGAATTGAACACTTGCTTTGCGAATAAGCATTCGCCGAAAATAAAATGGCAAACAACATGGCTGGAATAAATAATAATACTTTTTTCATAATGATTTTGTTAGGTTGCCTACTCTTTAAAGGATTTTCGGCTTCTCCTGCTTTATTTCGGAATAAATTGAACAATCAATTCAAAAACAGTAACTAATCGCACTACCAGCAAAACTTTTAATTATTTACCATGCAGCATTATAACCACAAAGTTCGCAAAGATGGCACAGTGGTCACAAAGTTAAAAAGACTAATCTGCAACTCATCTATACTTTGTGCGCTTTGTGATTTACCATTGTGTCCTCTGTGGTTAAAACATTTGCCGGTATTTCAATCGATGAACCAGGGTGATCAGTTGCAAAAAACAAAGTTTACTACCAGGTTGCTAGGTGGCAGTTGTTGATTTTCGTTAAGCTATAATTTTCTTTTCCAGATGCCGTCTCCTTTGGTTCCGATATACAGATATCCATCGGCCAACTGCATATCAAGCACAGCGGGTTCCGGATTTATACCGGTATTAAATTTGGACCACGACATGCCATTATTTGCCGAAATGTATACCCCGCCAAATTCCAATCCGGCATACAGGTTTTTACCCGACTTGATCATACTCCCGGCATAGGGTATTTTATTCAGTTCATCTTTAAATGTTGCCACAGTCCAGCTGGCACCGTAATCATACGAATAAAAAATACCATTATCAGCAGCTGCAATAACGGTTTCGCCACTGAGCAAAAAAGCATTTACCACTTGCAGGTCCAGGGCCGATTTCTTCCAACTCGATCCATAATTATTCGAATAATAAACACCCTGACCGGTTGCTACAATCAGGTAAAAGCCTGTATTCACCATATACCTTTGCGGGGTTACTTTCAGCGTGCCTGTACTGCCCGCCCAGGTATCGCCATTGTTACTGCTTGTATATAAAACACCCTTGTAACAGGCATACGGCAAATTGTTGCTGATCATCACATCACATTTGTCAGTGGCTCCATCAGTAACAGGAAGCCCGTTACTGGCAGCGATCCAGGTTTGTCCATTGTCGGCCGAACGGTAAACACCCCCCATAGTACCGGCAAACACAATGCTGTTATATACTACAACCGAAACAACGGTTTTCGGTATATTGGTAACAGCACTCCAGCTTGCGCCATTGTCGGTTGTTTTGTAGAGGGTTTTGTTGGTACCGTTATCGAGCGCAAAAAGGGTATTGCCCGAAAAAGCTATTGAACTGATGATGTTACTTCCCAGGTTCTCCTTATTTACTTTCTCCCAGCCGCCGGTTGAATCGTTATTTTCTTTATTGCACGAAACCAGGCTTAAAACGGTAAGCAGGATGATAATCCAATTTTTAATCATAGGGTCTCTTTTTTATTTTTTGATGGCCACCAGGCAATTCAGAATTACTCTTTTCTGTTCAGCTAATTATCCCAGGTGAATCATTTAGTAACATCACGTTTTAATATCGTATCTATCAGTTTAAAAAGTAATGATTTACAGGGATAAGGCTTTAAGCATAAAACACGGCAAAAATAATAATTTCGGAAAACGATTTTTTATTAACCCGGTTACAAATTTTCGATGCAGCCACAGCTTATTTTCAGCTTTAAAAAGTAAGGAACACTATAAAGACTGTATAAACTCAATATTTTTAACTTTCAGAATGGTGATAGGCGATGGTGTGATGGGCGATGAGGGTTGTTTAGTCCGGACTTCGGCCTTCCCTCTTCGGTCCCCGGACTTCGGTCTCCCATTTTTCGTCTTCCGTCTTCGATTTCCATACTAAAGGATTAACCGTGTGCGAAATCTACCTGCCTCTTTTCCTCAGATAATAATGCCATAGGAAATAGGATGCAAGGCTGCGGTAAGGACTCCAGCGGTTGGCACGATCAGCAATTTCTTCGGCAGTCCTGGCCCTGGTAAGCTCTTTCAGGGTATTTATAATTGCAATATCCCCGACAGGGAAAATATCTTTAGCCTGCAGGCAAAACATCAGGTAAATATCAGCGGTCCAGTTGCCAATCCCTTTTACGCTTTTCAGCTGCCGGCGGACTTCGTCCCCGGGCATATCCCGCAGATCCTGAAGGTTGATACTCCCTTCGGCTATGGCCGATGCAAGCGCGCGCAGGTATATGGCTTTCTGCCTGCTTACCTGGCATTGACGCAGTTCGGCATCGTTTAATTTCAATATTTCAGCCGGCGTAAAAGCGGTCAGGTAGGCATCAAGGCGGTCGAAGTGTGCCTTTGCCGATTGCAGGCTTACCTGCTGCTCCAGGATTATATGTACCAGCGAAACAAAACCTTCGGGCCGCTGCCAGTCGGGGGGCGAACCAAACAGGCTGTATATTTCCCCGAAAATTTCGTCAAGCTTCAGCAAATGATCAATATCATGCTTGTTCACTATGCTGCTCATATCCTTCGCGATCATTTAGGTGCTTAAAAGTATACAAAGGAAAGATAGAATAAGATTCTATTTATATTTTACCATAAATATTTGTCCTTATCTTTGCACCTTATTTTTTAAAAAATGAGTATACATATTGAAGCAAAATCCGGCGAAATAGCCGATTTCGTATTACTTCCGGGCGACCCCCTGCGTGCCCGCCATATTGCCGAAACCCTTCTTACCGATGCTGTTTGTTACAACAACGTTCGCGGTATGCTGGGTTTTACCGGATTTTATAAAGGAGTGCGTGTTTCTGTGCAGGGCACCGGCATGGGACTGCCTTCGCATATGATTTATGTGAGCGAACTAATACAGGATTATAAAGTAAAAACGCTGGTGCGCATCGGTACCTGCGGAGGCATGCTTCCCTCGGTGAAACTGCGCGATGTAGTGATGGCCGTTAGTGCATCTACCGATTCGAATGCCGTATCGAGGCATTTCGACGGGATGACCTTTGCCCCTACCGCTGATTTCGGACTGATAAACAAAGCCTGGACCAACGCTGCCAACGCCGGTATTGCACTGAAAGCAGGAAATATACTTTCCTCCGACTTGTTTTATCATTTCCCCGAAGAAGGCGATGCATACGAACTGTGGCGCAATTACGGCACCATGGCAGTCGAAATGGAGTCGGCCGGGCTTTACCTACTTGCTGCCCGTCACGGCGTGAAGGCTTTATCGTTGCTTACCGTAAGCGATCACCTGCTCACCGGCGAACATGTAAGCGCCGAAGAACGACAGCTCAATTTCACAAAAATGACCGAACTGGCACTGTCGCTGGCTTTGTAATAGATGTTGGTTGTGTGATGTTGGATGTTGGATGTGGGATGTAAGATGTAAGGTGTAAGGTGTAAGATGTAAGTGTTGCACAATATAAAATCCG
>CAYNVK010000390.1:0-1597 GCA_964400395.1 uncultured Lentimicrobiaceae bacterium
CGCGCAACTGCATTACCATGCCATAATGTCCGCGGTGGCGGGCAACCGGACGACGGTAGGTTTGCTTGATCAGTTTGCGCATATCACTTCCCGGGAACGGAGTTGCCAAAGGACTTTTAGCATAGTTTCCTTTCCCATCGGGCACAAGCCATTCTGGGTACGAAGTCATATCATAAATGGTGCCTTCGAAAGTGGAACGTTGAAAAGCAATCAGATCCTGAGCCGAGATCTTTTTCTCAGGTGTTGCCGAAAACGGATACAATGAAAGCGGTTCAACTACCTGGTAATACGGTTGCATTCCTTTAAAAGGATTTGCGGGATCGAGAAAACGGTCGGGCCATTTTTTGAGGTTAGGCATAAAGGTCTGGTAAAACAACCAGAACCTGCTGGTGGCATATTCTTCGGGCAGCGGAGTATAGGCATCCTGCCAGATAAATGGTTTCCCCGAGGCCGGATTGAACCAGCCACGATCAATGGCTTCCTGCATGTAATTTGCTGAAACCATAAAATTCTTTTTGTCCGCGGCATTTATCTCTTTTATAATGCTCCAGTTCGGGATCATGGCAGCCTGGTCGTCACCCATACGTTGTGCCGCCCAGATGGCTCCCGGCTTTTTGCTTTCCGGCGTCCAGCCTGGTCCAACGCTGAAAACTTCAAACACCCAGGCTTCTTCTGTATCAGCAATCACCAGTGTTTCGGAGCCATCGCCGGTTGAAGGCAGAAATCCGTAGCGTGTCATTAAATCGCCGATAAACCGGGTGGCTTCGCTGGCTTTTTTGTATCGCTGCAAAGCAAAAATCATAGCTTGTTCTATGGTCATGATCTGCTTGCCGGTTTCCATCGTCACAATAAGTTCATCCCGCTGGGAGGTTGTGCTTTCAGCAATCCCCAGCTGGTATTCGTTCAGGTGCGAGTAAGCCGACTGAAAATAAGCAAAGGTTTTTTCGACCTGTGGGATATAGCCGATAATTTTTCCGTCGTCATTCAATGCTCTATCTGCATCCTGTATTCCCCAATACACGGGTGCCATTTCGCCTGGCTTAAATGTTTTTGCCGGAACCCTGAAAATTCTGGAGTCGGCACCTGCATCCGTATGCGAGATCATAACTGATCCATCCACAGTGGCTTTTTTGCCGGCAACAATCACGGTGCAGGCTACACCATCATAAAAACGGCAGGTAAAAATTACTAAGGCAATGAGAATACGGTATTTGATCTTCATAATATAATTGGATTGGTTGAAGGCTAAATGCCCGGCCAAAGATAGATAAACAAAACAATTGTTTGTGGAACTTAAATAAAATCAGCGGTCTCTGAAGTAAATTCCCTGCATTGAAAAAAATCCAGCCTGTATGCAAGCAAACCGGACAGCATAAAAATAATTATCTGATCAGCTTTAAATAGCTTTAATTTCTTTTAATTCCTCGGGCGTAACCGTTGGTGGCATTTCACCATGTTCAATTTTTTTAATTACCAGGCGGGCAGTCTTTTTTGCCTGTAACTTTTTTCTGAAACCCTCATTGCCGGGCATTCCGGGTATGCTCTGCTGATGAATGATCTTCTTGCCGCCCCTGTATATATCGTAGCCCCAAGTGTG
>CAYNVK010000390.1:1697-4008 GCA_964400395.1 uncultured Lentimicrobiaceae bacterium
TCTGCTGATGAATGATCTTCTTGCCGCCCCTGTATATATCGTAGCCCCAAGTGTGGTTTATTGAAGGAATAATCTTGTAATCAACGGATGTTGAATTGACAGCTGATGCTTGGCTATTGCTGGATTTTATGAGTAAAGTATGAGCGGATAATTCACTGTTTAGCCCTGCAATAAAGAGCATAAAAAGAATATAAAAAGACTGCTTCATTAAAATTTCTGTATTGAATTTTAGGTTAAAGGTATGGTGACAACAAAAATTCTCATTGCAATTGATCTGCTATGCACATTCAGCTTGAGCTACGAGAATTTATACTATTCTTTTTCGTGGCTTCCATAACTAAGACTGGGCCTATGGCAAGAGTATCAAAAGCTCGTAAAAGCCATAACTGGTTTAATTTATAAAAAGTTTTTTGCTGCTGTGTATATGCGCATAATTGATGTCGATGATATAAATACCATGCTTCACTGAGTTGGTGTTGAGCTTAATGGTGTTTTTCCCTGCAAGTTGTTTCTGTTGGATAATCTGGCCCATTAAATTTCTCAAGTCGATTTCTGCTTCATAAGGTACATTCGAAGTAATACAGATTTGACCGTCATTTTGCTGAATTGAAAAATCTTCCTGACCCGAAGTTCCTGGTTTTTCACTGATTGATAAGATGACTGCCGGGGTATATTGCCATAAATCTTTCATGTTAATATAAGTGTTAGGATTGATTTGTCCGGTACCAATATATCCTTTATTGCCAATGCAAAAACCAACGGCCAGATATCTTGAAGTGCCTCCAAAATTTGCCTTTTGGGTCCAATTGTCTGTTTCGGGATTATATTCCCAGAAGTCATTTGCAAGTCCACCCGGAATCATTCCTGTTCCTATATATCCGTACTCACCAATGCTTAACCCAACAGCTCCATATCTTACTGCACCCGGGAAATCTGCTTTTCTATACCACTTCCCCGTATTGGAATTGGTAATTGGGTCGGTGAAGGAGGGGTCGAATTCCCAAAAATCTTTTATGTATCCAGTAAGATCGTGACCCGTACCAACATATCCCTTGTTGCCTACAGTAAATCCAGCAGGAAAAGCTACTACTTTCCCTTCTGTTCCGCCAATATCTTCTTTCTGTGTCCATTGATCAGCAACTGGGTCGTATTCCCAAAAATCCTTAAATTTGAAAATATGTCCGTCAGTACCAGGCCCATCTATACGACCTGCTCCAAGATAGCCTTTGGAACCAATACTAAAACCTACAGCACCTCTCCTGGGTACCCCCCCAAAATCAGCTTTTCTTTTCCATTGGTTAAGCGACGGATCATATTCCCAGAAATCTTTACTGCCGTGCAGGTTTACTACGCTGTTGTCGTCGCCACAGCCTACATAACCTTTGTTGCCTATGCTAAAACCTGTTGCAAATACGCGTGCGCTTCCAGTAAAATTGGCTTTCTGGCTCCAGGTATCCGTGTTGGAATCATATTCCCAAAAATTGGCAAGCCGCTTTTTTGAGTAACCTGTTCCTATATACCCTTTATCACCAATATTAAAAGCAACAGCTCCATACACAGAGTCTGAAGTTGTGCCATAGTCTTTTTTCTGCACCCATGAATCTGGCGTCTGCGCAAAAGAAATTGAACCCAAAAGTGCAAAAAATGTAACTATAATAATATAGTGCAGATGTTCACGGATGTAGTTTTTCATATCAAATATGTTTTGTGCTTTATGAATTGTTTTAACTTGTTTTGCTGCAAAAAGTTCAATATTAGGTATGTGTTTACTGGTCATGGTTAAAGTGCGTGCAGTTAAAAACCGTTGAAGCCGAATACCTAAGTTTAATTATCTGTTTCCTGGGATCAGTTTTATCCTTTAGTCATCAGGTATAAGAGTTAAAAAAATGTTCTAAGGGTATGCAATTTAACCATAAAAAACAGATATTCAATCGGGTCCGGCTTTTATGGGTATAATTTTCATTTGATATGCTTTGTGAAAGGTTTATTGCTAACCCAAAAGTCAGACATAGTTAGTTGCAATTAATGTACCAAATAGCTAAGTTAAACAAAACCAGCTTAATTCAATCATTAATCTCATAATTATATTTCCAAATTGAACCTGTTATACCAAAATGAATATTGCATTCAGAAACAGCCTGAAGTGATAGATCGATAGGAGATTATGTCACGTTTTTTCGCGTTATGCATAGCTTGTTTCACCCTGTTGGTTTTTGCTGAATTGTACACCCGGACAAAAATCCTGATTTCCGTTCTGCTTTTTCCTATCTGGCTTTTTGGGAATGCCTGTTACCTGAGTCAGGCGGCTCAT
>CAYNVK010000391.1:0-4001 GCA_964400395.1 uncultured Lentimicrobiaceae bacterium
GAATAAAGAATAAAGAATAAAGAATAAAGAATAAAGAATAAAGAATAAAGAATAAAGAATAACGAATAAAGAACCCTTTAAACCCTTCAATTTCCATGGACTTCCAACTGATTGACCACGAATATATTCAATTAAACCAGCTGCTGAAGCTGCTCGGGCTTGTAGAAACCGGGGGTGAGGCGAACCAGCGCATTTTGGATGGGCAGGTACAAGTGAACCAGGTGGTTGAATACCAGAAAAGGAAAAAATTGCGCATAGGCGATGTGGTGACCTTTGGAGCGCAGGTGATTGAGATCAAATAACGGGCAGTATTCGGCGTGACCCAGAGTCTGGAAATAAACTCTCCGTAGGCGACAAAAGTTTTCTCATTCCCTGCTAACTACCACGATCCTGCGTGTCAAAGCTACGAAACCGGGAAAGTTCGCCTTTACCCTGGTTTAATAGCCATCCAGTATGATAACAATCCACATCTTACTGAATATCATTGCTTCGGCCAAACATTTTATCAGGCTGTGCTGTTCAATAGTAAACTGTTGTATTTATTCACTTTCAGCGCGTAGTGTGATATGAGATCAGGACAGGTATTTCTTCTTTATGTGTTGTTTCAGCTGGCAGTAGTGCCACAACTATGGGGGCAGGGCTGGAATTTTATCAAAGAAAAAGACGGTATTAAAATTTATACCCGCAACCAGCCCAACAGCCAACTGAAGTCGTTTAAAGGCGAAATAACTTTTAAAGCCGATGTACATAAAGTAAACCTGATTGTGGGCGACGCGCGCAATATCGAATGGTGGGATAAAGACATCATTGAAAAACGGGTGCTGGCATTCGAGGAAAACAAAATGATAAGGTATTTCCTGGTGTATGATGTTCCCTGGCCTTTTTCGAAACGCGACCTGGCGCTGGAGGCCATCATCTCCATCGACCCGCGTACCGGCGACAGGATAGTTGCTTCGAAACCCGTGCTTAACCTGGTGCCGGAGAAGGACGGATTGGTGCGGATTAAAAATTACTGGCAGAAATGGATCGTACATCCCATGGATAACGGGTTTGTGCATGTAACGCTCGAAGGATTTGTTGATCCCGGCGGAAATATCCCCTGGTGGCTGTATAATACGGTAATAACCGAAACCCCCATGCGGGTTATGACAGGGATGCGCGACAGGGTGCTTTCGCCGGTCGCGGCGAAGGAATAAAATCTAAAACAAATTGCTTTACAGACCAGCTGCCTGATGATTCAAAAAAAAATCCTTACCGCCACAGGCAGTAAGGATTTTTTTACTTGTGGCTGAATCATCAGCAAGCCACCAGTTCAGTTTTTCCCTTATAAATACTGTATTCCCGTTTCAGTTGGTCCATTAGTTCTTTAACGGCTATTATTTTGTCGGTACGCCATACATTACTGCCTGCAAAGGCATAACCCCGGTTAAAATTGCCTCGCAGGGCCGAAGTAAGTGAAGCAATTATACAGTAAGGCGCGGTGCTGATATCGCAGGTGCGGATGCAGTTTACAGGGCAGGTTTTGGGCTGGCGTTTTCCGGCTTCCACCTCATCGAGAAAAGGGGAGGAGATAGCTCTGCCGGGCATACCTACCGGGCTTTTAATAATGCGAACATCTTCTTTTTTTGCATTGAGGTACGCCTGTTTAAACTCCATGGATGCATCGCACTCGTGGGTGGTTACAAAACGTGTTCCCATTTGTACGCCCGAAGCGCCAAGTCGCATAATTTTAGCAATGTCGGCTCCGGTGTAGATACCGCCGGCAGCAATAACAGGTATTTGTTTGCCGGTAATGCTGGCAACTTCGTTCACAGCTTTCACTACTTCGGGTATTAACTTTTCGAGGGCATAGTTTTCGTCGAAAATCTGGTCGGGCTTAAAGCCGAGGTGCCCGCCGGCTTTGGGGCCTTCAACAATCACAGCATCGGGAAGGTAATTGTAGTTGGTTAGCCATTTGTTGCAAATGAGGGCGGCGGCCCTTCCTGATGAAACAATCGGTATAAGGCGGGTTTTGCAGCCAGGGTAAAGGTATTTGGGCAAATCGAGCGGCAGCCCGGCCCCGGAAATGACAATATCAATGCCTTCTTCGATGGATGTTTTAACCAGGTCGTCGTAGTTTGATAAGGCAACCATGATGTTAACCCCGATAATGCCGTTGGTGTTTTGCCTGGCCTTGCGTATTTCCTCCCTCAGGCCGGTAATGCAGTTTGCCAGGTAGTCGCCTGAGCTTTTATAAAGCATACCTAAACCGGCAGCCGAAATTACTCCTACACCACCCTGGTTGGCTACGGCAGCAGCCAGACCCGAAAGTGAGATTCCAACTCCCATTCCACCCTGAATAACCGGGGTGCTTACGCGTAAACCGCCGATATTTAATTCTTTCATTCTGATCATGTCATTTAGTGTTTAAATGCTGTACGAACTCTTGGTTGAAGTGCATTTTACAGTGTTTGTTTTTGGTTCAGCCAAATGGTTCATTGTTGCAAAATTAGTACTGATACTAAATGCTGCCCTGGAAATGGGCTACACTGCCGGAAAAGGGAGGAAATGTTAAGTTTAGGGATAAAATGCACAATATAGAGGGACGAAATGTACGTATTCGGGCCGCATATTGCAGTTTGTATAGCCTGAAAATGGCTTTGATTGATGAAATGGAGTAGGCTGAAATGGGGAAATGATACTACCTTTCCGAAAGGAGTTTGCGGAATTTTGAAACATTTTGCCTGGAAACAGGAATACGGATTTCGAGTCCGCTGGCCTCGAGGGTGTAATTGGGCGCATTGCCGCTAAGCTTCGATACCTGGTCGATATTCACCAGGCAGCAGCGGTGGCATCGTTGAATGTTCCTGAATGCAGATAACACCAACTCTACCTTGCTTAGGGTTTGCCTGAGCATTTGTTTACGGACCATGGTTCCTTCGCGGTAAAATATCTCTATATAATTGCTTGCCGATTGAATAGCAATAATATTCTTTAATTCAGCTTCAAAAACTTCTTTACCATTATCGGATACAATCCGCACCTGGTCATTTGTCTCGTTGTGCAGGTCTTTTGTATCGCTGTGCATGCCTTTTGTATCGCTGTGCATGCCTTTACGTTCTTCAGCCAGCCAGTGCCGACCGCTGTCAATCACCTGGTTTACTTTCGATTTAAGCGAATTGTTGTAATTCAGAAGGTTAAAAAGAACCAGCGGTAATAATGCGATAGCGCCCGATCTGAAAACAGTAAGTGTCTGCATCCCGGTTATTCTGAAAAACATGGCCGTTAAGGTAAATGCAACAATGAGCAGCACAAACATCCCGAAATTCCAGATCAGCTCCTTTTTAATTGTCCAGCGGTGCGATTCGAATAATTTGGGAAATAACCCGGGAAGAATTAATGTATTGAAAAAAAAATTAGCCGCGCTCAATAAACCCATGGCTAATACAAAATAGCCATCTTTGGGCGAGGCAAGAAAATTAATACCAAAAGGTTGAAAATAAAGCATTATCAGCATAAAACTCATGCACACAAAAGCGATAGTGCGCAGGTTATGCTTGAAATTATTGTTAAACGGGTATGGCTGATTTAGGTTATCGAACATTACCTGGTATTTCGCGGCAAAGGTACTACTAATATGAATGCCATACTGCAAAGGTCCAAATCGGGTATGGACGCACTATGTGAAGTAATTCAGTAGCTGCACTTACAACTTCCGGTCGCACAATAAGCCCTGGTATAAGCAGGCCTGATGAGCTAATATTTTTACGACTGGAATAATTCGGCTAGGTGAAAACCCACATAAAGATGTTGCTCTGAACAACTGGTTTTATAGGTGTCCAAATCCAGGATAGTGGCGAAGTGAAAGTGGTTGAGTTGCACTTGCCGTTTCCGGAAATTTAGAGTAAATATTCATAAAAATAGATATAAGTATATTTGTAAATATCAGAAAAACAGCGTTATGCGAAATTATTTATATGTTGTCTAAAGTGTAGTTTCTTTTTGTTTTTGATGAATTTGGT
>CAYNVK010000392.1:0-3971 GCA_964400395.1 uncultured Lentimicrobiaceae bacterium
TCAGCGGAAAAGGAAGCTGCAAAATCAGCATCGAAAGCCTTATTCCCAAAATACAAACCGAAGGTATTGACGAGATCGGGATAGTAGTGAGCAAATCAAAATAGCGGCTTTCCTAATATTCACAATCGTTTTGGCGGATGTAATCTGGTAATCATTTTAAAAGTATAAAATGATTAACGCGCAATGCAGTATGGTTAATAGAAAGTCGTCAGTAGAATTTAACCATAGCAATTCACCTGATTTGGATGGCTATCAGGGAATTAAATCAGTTAACTGATTTTTAAGCAAACTTCGATAGATACTTATTATTTCAGATTACAATTTGTTAAATATCTGTAACTTGAAAATATGAAAGATGAATCATGATATATTTGAGATATTTTTCTTCGTATGTATAAATTTATTTTCATTCTGATTTTCACAATCGGCCTCGGAGCACAAATCCATGCGCAGGTTTTTAAAGGTGTTATCACAGATAGCACCGGGCAACCCATTCCGTTTTCGACAGTGTTTGTTAAGGAACTTTCTTTCGGTACTGCTGCTAATATTGACGGCGGATTTGAACTCAAGCTTACCAAAGGAACATACACTTTCGTATTTCAATGTATGGGATATAAATCGGTAACTAAAAATATTGCCATTGACAAAGCTGTTGTAACGCAACATATTGTTTTGCAAAATATTGCATACACGCTATCAGAGGTAACCATTACATCTGACGCCGAGGATCCTGCGTATAAAATTATGAGAAATGTAATAAGCAGGGCTCCGCTGTATGCCAATCTGATAAATTCCTATAAGGCTGATGTTTACATACGCGGAAGCATGGAAATTGAAGAAATTGCCAGCCTTGTGAAGTTGCTTGCGCGTAATGAAATGAAAGAACAGAATATAAAGGAAGGCGATAAATACCTCGAAGAGTCGGTGAATGAAATTGAATTCCGGTCGCCTAATATTGTCAGGCAAAAAGTTAAATCAATTCACAGTTCGTTTCCTGGCAATAATACTAATAATTCATCGGGAGCAATAGGATATATTTCTCAAAACCTTTATCAGCCCGGGTTTTTTGGCACTGCGAAATCACCTTTAACCGCTGGGGCATTTGCGTATTACCGTTATCATTATGAAGGAGAATTTAAGGCTGGCGAATATACAGTTGATAAAATAAAAGTGATCCCCAAGGGCGACGGCCCCCAATATGTGAGCGGATATTTATTCATCATTGAGGGCTTGTGGTGCATTTATAGCCTTGATTTTACCGTAAACGCACAACTGGGTACAACTATCCAGATCGTACAATCATTTGCAGAGGTAAAACCGGGTATATGGCTTTCGATGAACAATCATTTTAAGCTTAAAATCGATATGGCTGCCGGGAAATCGACCATTAATTACCATACTTCGGTGAAATATAACGCTATTGATATCAATCAGGCTGCCTATCGCTCAACGGTAAACCTGGCAGATGCACAGCTTCACAATAAAGCCGGCCTGTCCGCTAAAGCCAGAAAGAGTACACAAAAGGCTGATAAAAAAATTAATAAGCTTTCGCAAAACGGAAACATGACAAACAAAGATGCCGATCGCATTGCCGGGTTGCTGAATAAGAAAAAGGAAATTGCAATCAAAGATTCATTAAAAAACGATCATAGCTTTGTTGAAACCTATAAAACTACCTTCGACAGTGCTGCTTTCAGGCACGATTCGGTATACTGGAATTCCATCAGACCCATACCATTAACCATTAATGAAGAGAAAAGTATAAATAAGCTGGATTCGACGCTGTTAGTCAGGCGTAATACAAGCGACAGCAGCAAGGTTAACAAAGCAGGGAACAAAAAGCTGGCGAAAGTTTTATTAATAGGGGGTAACTACGAACCTGACTCAACTATACTTTTTCGCAGCAGCGGATTTATTTATCCAAAAGGAATACAGTACAACCTGGTTGATGGATTAGTTGTTAAGACAAATTACTACTGGCAGAAAAAACCAGGAAACGGGAAACAGTATTCAGTACGGTTTACACCAGGGTATGCGTTTACCCGCAGGGCTTTTCTCTGGGATTCGCAAATCGACTATACAAATACGAAAAAGTACAGGCAAAGTTTCGGGTTAAAATATGGCTCCGATTCAAAAGACTTTAATACGCGTGGTGCCATGGCACTCGAAAATACTGTCTACACGCTTTTTTTGCGCGAAAACCTCTCGCGGCTATACCTGAATCATTATTTAAACGCCTATTTCTACCAACAGCTTTCGCACGAATTGAACGTTCAGGTTGCGGTAACCGCTGAACAAAACAATGTTTGTGATAACAACACTGATTATTCGTTTTTTTACAGAGACACCAAAACGTTTAAACTTAACTCTGATGGAATTCCTCCGGAAAGCATGGCAAATCACAGGAATCTGCAGTTTGTAATCAGTATTTCATATAAGCCTTCGCCTTTTTATTATGTTAAAGATGGCTATAAAGTAGCCAGGCCCGGTTTAAATAAGGCTCCAACCTTTAACCTTTTTTATGCTAAAGGATTGCCGGTTGCAGGCTTTGATACTGATTTTGACCTGTTAAAATTAAAAGTCAATCAGAATGTCAGCACAGGGCGAAGATCCTCTTTTTCGTATGTTGCAGAAGGTGGCTATTTTCTGAATACCAGTAATATCTATTTCAACCAGTTTAAACATTTTGAAACCCAGCCTTTGATAGTTGGGATAAAAAATTTGTATCCCTCCTTTCAATCTGTTGATTATTATAGTAATAGTACCGACTCGTGGTTTGCATCGGCTCATGCTAAATACCAAACTCAGATGCTGTTGTTAAAACGATTACCATTTATACGTAATCGATTGTGGGACGAAAGTTTAATGACCAATTTTTTGTATACACCCGAAATGGGGAGTGTTCTGGAACTGGGATATAGCATTGGTAACGAATTGTATAATGTTGGAGGTTTTGTGGGGTTCGATGCTCATGGTTTTAAAGCATCAGGGCTGAGGATTTCGCTTTCGATTTTTAGCTCAAATCAAATCGCAATATCCTTGTAATCCGCTGGGGAACACAAGATATTTTGAAAAAGCTGCGTTAACAAGTATTAACTTTTTCGAAGCCCGGTTAACAACTATTTTTGCAGCTTATTTCGCTTCGTATGCAAAAGGCGCTTGTCCTGGTCCTTATTTCCTGGTTGTTTGTCCCTGTTTTATATGCTCAGGATCACTCGGCTGTTAAAGAAATTTATATTGAGGGATTTATTACCAATCCGGAGGGCAGGTACCTTGAAAACGTGCATGTTGTAAATCTTGCCGCCAATAGCGGGTCTAACAGCAACCGTGAAGGTCAGTTTCGTATTGATGCCCTGCCGGGCGACAGCCTGAGGTTTACAGGCATTGGTTACAACCCGCTTATATACCGCATACCTGCCGTCAGGACTTCGCCTGTGTTGCCGCTGCACATAGTAATGGAAAGTGATACCATCCTGATTACAGGAGCATATATCTACCCCTGGCCGGCTGATGTGGCTGCCTTTAAACAGGCTATACTTTCAATGGACGATCAAACGCCCAAAGTTCCTGATCTGAAACTAAATGACAAGCGCTATTATTCCCAGGCTTTGCCCGGGGGTGTGCCTCCAGCAACCATACCCGGTATGGCTAACCCGGGCCTCACCTATACCATTCCGGGGCCTATTACCGCGCTTTACGAAGCTTTTTCGAAAACCGCCAAAAGCCAGCGTAAATTTGAGGAACTTGTTAAGGATGACCAGAAACGCGAAGTAGCTGCCCGAAGGTATAATGCGGAGGTGGTGAAACAGGTCACGCACTTTACTTCCGACAAGGAAATCCAGGATTTTATGATCTTTTGCAATCTCTCCATCGATTTTATTATCCGCTCGTCGGAATACGACTTGTATCTGGCTATACACGATTGCATGCTGGCTTATAACGAATCGAATAAAAACGAATCGTCCAGGTAG
>CAYNVK010000393.1:0-3967 GCA_964400395.1 uncultured Lentimicrobiaceae bacterium
CTCATAAAGCCCACACAAAATCATAACCCAGGAGCAGCTGTGAGGTTATGCTTAAACTTCTGATTTCCGGATGAAATCATTTTTTTAATTTAGACGCGTTTCAAATTGCCTGAAAATTTGTATATTTGAGTGAATTGCAGAAAATATGCTCTTCTTTTACTGTTAATTTGTACAGGAAATATGTGGCTGATACTCCATTGAAAAACAAACGTTTATCAGCAGAAAGCACTAAAAACCTGTTGCATCAAGGCACTTATCTGTTGAAGCCCGCCTACCTGCATAACGGATTCCAGCCTCCAAATCTATAAATCCCGATATCTTCAACCGAAATCAGAACCAGACCTTCAAACCCTATAAATCAAATGAAAACACTCATCCAGAAAAATGCTCTGACCTACCATGCCGAAGGGCGCCCGGGGAAAATAGAAGTAGTACCCACCAAACCCCACAGCACACAGCGCGACCTTTCGCTGGCATATTCGCCGGGTGTAGCCGAACCCTGTCTCGAAATTAAAGCTACTCCTGAAGATGTTTATAAATATACCGCCAAAGGAAACCTGGTAGCGGTGATTTCGAATGGAACCGCAGTACTGGGCCTGGGTGATATAGGCCCCGAGGCAGGCAAACCTGTAATGGAAGGCAAAGGACTGCTTTTTAAAATTTTTGCCGATATTGATGTGTTTGATATTGAAGTTAACGAAAAGGATATCAGCCGCTTTGTAGATGTTGTAAAGGCCATTTCGCCGACTTTCGGGGGCATAAACCTGGAGGATATAAAAGCGCCCGAATGTTTCGAGATAGAGGAGCGCTTGAAAGCCGAGCTGGAAATCCCTATTATGCACGACGACCAGCATGGTACCGCCATTATTACCTCTGCCGGACTGTTGAATGCCTTGCTGATTAATGGCAAAAAAATTGAGGATATGAAAATTGTGGTCAGCGGTGCCGGGGCTGCAGCCATTTCGTGTACGCGGCTTTATATTAAACTGGGAGCTCGGAAGGAGAACATCATCATGCTCGACAGCAAAGGCGTGATGAACCACAAACGGACCGATCTGAATAAATATAAGAAGGAGTTTGTTACCGACCGCGATATTGATACGCTCGAACAAGCCATGGATGGGGCAGATATGTTCCTCGGGCTTTCGGTGGCAGGCGCTGTAAAGCCCGAATACCTGATGAAAATGGCTCCGAATCCCATTGTTTTTGCACTTGCCAACCCGGTACCCGAAATATCGTACACCGAAGCCAAAACCATACGCCAGGATGTAATTATGGGAACCGGCCGCAGCGATTTCCCCAACCAGGTAAACAACGTGCTCGGATTTCCTTACGTATTCAGGGGCGCGCTCGATGTTAGGGCCCGTGCCATTAATGAGGAAATGAAGCTGGCTGCAGCCTATGCCCTGGCCGAACTGGCCAAAATGCCGGTTCCCGAAGAGGTGAATATTGCATACAACGCCGGCAACCTGAAGTTTGGAAGCGAATACATCATACCTAAACCAAACGACCCGCGGCTCATACTGTTTGTAGCCACCGCCGTGGCAAAAGCTGCCATGGAAACCGGTGTTGCCCGCAGGCCTATTACCGACTGGCCTGCTTACGAGGCTGAACTTACCAAACGCCTCGGGCTTGCCAACCCGTTAATAAAACAGATAAAAGCGCGCGCTCAGTCCAATCCGAAACGCGTGGTATACGCCGAAGCCGAAAACTACAAGGTGCTGAAGGCTGCCGAAATTGTGCTCGACGAAGGTATTGCTATCCCGATTCTGCTGGGTAACAAAACCATTATCAATGAGCTTATTACCAGGTATGACCTCGAGTTGCCGGATGTTGAAATTATTGATCCCACCAAAAAGGAACAACTCGAAATGCGCCAGCTTTTTGCCGAACAATATTACCAGAAACGGCAGCGCCGCGGCGTAAATGCCCAGCTGGCCATGGATTTTATGAGCCACCGGAATTTCTTTGCGCCCAGCATGGTCGAAAATGGCTATGCCGATGCCATGATTTCGGGCCTCACCACCAATTACCCGGAAACCATAAGGCCGGCATTGCGTATTATCGGAAAAGCAAAAAACACCAACCGTATATCGGCCATGTACATCATGCTTACCAAGAAAGGGCCGTTCTTTTTTGCAGATACCACGGTTAACATGAACCCGACCACCGAAACCCTGGTTGAAATAGCGCTTCAGACCGCCGAAGCCGTTCGGGCATTCAATATTGAACCCCGCATCGCCATGCTTTCGTATTCAAATTTCGGTTCGGTTGAAGGAAACATCCCCATAAAAGTGCGCGATGCGGTTGCTATTTTGCACCGCGATTATCCGGACCTGGTTGTGGATGGCGACATGCAGGCCAACTTTGCTATCAACAATGAGATGCTGAACGAGCATTTCCCGTTCAGCAAACTGGTAGGCGCCGCTGCCAACACCCTCATTTTCCCGTATCTCACTGCAGGTAATATTGCCTATAAGCTAATACAGGAACTGGCCGGAGCCGAAGCCATAGGCCCCATACTGATGGGACTCGATAAATCCATACACGTGTTGCAGATGGGATCGAGCATAAATGAGATTGTGAACATGACGGCTATTGCTGTAATTGATGCCCAAAAGAACGAAATACGCAACCAGGAGGAAAACAAATAAAGGATTGTAATTCGTTAACTTATGAGGTCATAACGAAATTACTTCGATATTTCGTGGCTGCTGAGCGCCAACTAACCCAAATGTTCATTATTTTTGTGGCCTTCAAAGCTTATTAGAAACTAAGTAAATTATATAAGAATGAAAAAAATAACTGTTATTGGAGCTGGAAATGTAGGCGCTACCGTTGCCAACGTTGTTGCTCATAAGGACCTGGCCCGCGAGGTTGTTCTGGTTGATATTAAAGAAGGCATTGCCGAAGGTAAAGCCCTCGACATCTGGCAGACATCATCCATCAACAATTTTAATACCCATGTTACCGGTGTTACCAACGACTACCTGAAAACTAAAGGATCGGGTGTGGTGGTAATTACTTCGGGACTGCCACGTAAGCCGGGTATGAGCCGCGACGATTTAATAAAAACCAACGCGCTGATTGTTAAGGATGTAACCGAAAAAGTAATCAAATATTCGCCCGAGGCTATCATCATTATTGTATCGAACCCCCTCGACGTAATGACCTATTGTGCTTACAAAGCCGCGCTTAAAGATGAGCGTAAGGTGTTTGGTATGGCAGGTATTCTCGATACCGGCCGTTACCGCAGCTTTATTGCAGAAGCGCTGAATATTTCGCCCAAGGACGTGCACAGCATGTTGCTTGGCGGACACGGCGACACCATGGTTCCATTGCCACGTTATACATCGGTTGGCGGTATCCCTATTACCGAATTACTGAATAAAGATGAAATTGATAAAATTGTGGAACGCACCCGTAAAGGTGGCGGCGAACTGGTGAACCTGATGGGAACATCGGCCTGGTATGCCCCCGGCGCAGCTGCTGCACAAATGGTTGAAGCCATTGTTGACGACCAGAAACGTATTTTCCCGGTGTGTACCAAATTGAACGGAGAGTACGGGCTGAAAGATGTTTTCCTTGGTGTTCCGGTTCGTTTGGGATCGAATGGAGTTGAAGAAGTGATTGAACTGAAACTTGATAAAGCTGAGAAAAAGCTGCTGGAAGAATCAGCTGCTTCCGTAAAAGGAATGATGGATGCCCTCGACAATATGCATATTTTTGAGGAATAACAACCATTTACCTCCTGTAAAAAAAACACCTTCCGTAACCCGAAAGGTGTTTTTTTTGTGATTCCGGCAGCCTTTGCCAGGTATAAAATTAAATTCAGCTACTGGCAGTTATCAAAGAAATCGGCGGGCAGCTGCTTGCGGTCAACTTCGTCGCCATCATTAAATCCGGGTTTAGTCACAGCATTGTCGGGCATTTCGTTCGAAACAGATGTAATCCGGATCTCAGTCCG
>CAYNVK010000394.1:0-3966 GCA_964400395.1 uncultured Lentimicrobiaceae bacterium
TTACCGAGGCGTACAGATGTATGAAATTTATATCCAGCCTAGACTTTTTCGTTCTCGTATTTTAGCAGCATGAAAGACAATCATTAAAAATTCTTGAGACTTTTGTACAAAAACTTTAGGACAAGGGGTGAGAGATGATTTCGTTCTCAGTAGTGTTTAACAGATACATAGCAAAAGATACATCCTCACCTTTTGCCCTTCCTCAATAAGTTTGAATAGAATTTACGGAATACTGCAATGCAGCTTACTCTACAATAATTCACGAGAAAAGACTATGGAGGAAGTTCCTATGGTTTTTGAATCATTAACCATTAAAGATTTAGACCAATGAAAAGAGAAAATGCAATTAAACAAAGCGTTGGCATTGATTGTGGTAAAATTGAACTGGTTTGTTCAATAGGAGTCATGAACCATGAATTTGAGGAAGAGATAATTTCCAATAAGGCATTCAAAAACACTCCTGATGGTTTTAAAAAATTGAAGGAATGGGCTAAAAAGCTTTCCGACAATAGCGTTGAGATGATATATGTGATAGAGGCTACTGGTGTTTACCACGAAAGAGTATCATTGTATTTGTACAATGAAGGATGTAAGATTTGCGTGATGCTTCCAAACAAGGTCAAAGCATTTAGTCAAACTTTAAGCGTTAAAACAGTAAATGATAAGACCAGTGCACAAGCCATTGCCTATATGGGATTAGAAAAGAAGCTAGATCTCTGGCAACCACCTCATGAGGTATTTAATAAATTGAAACAGCTTACCAGGGAAAGAGAACAGTTGATAGAAGAGAGAACCATATGCAAAAATCAATTGCATGCTGAAGAGTCAGGAGCATGGCCCAATAAAGGCAGTATAAAGCGAATAAAACAACGAATATGGCTTTTGGATAAACAGGTAAATGAAGTAGAATCAGAAATCAAAGAAATCGTTTGCCAGCATCAATGGTTACAAGAGAAACTGGAGTATGTATGCAGCATTAAAGGGGTTGCGTTGATAACAGCTGTAACTATAGTAGCAGAAACTAATGGATTTAATCTCATACGCAATAAAAAGCAATTGGTGAGCTACGCTGGATTGGATGTGATTAGTAAGGAATCAGGCATATCAGTAAAAGGGAGAAGCAAAATATCCCGAAAGGGCAATAAATATCTTCGAAAAGCCCTGCACTTTCCTGCATTAGTAGCAGTCAGACACAATGAACAAATGAAAGCCTTATATAGTCGTTTGGTCAGCAAACATGGAATTAAAATGAAAGCTGCTGTTGCTGTTCAGAAAAAGATTTTGGAGTTAGTATATATACTGTGGAAAAAGGAAGAACTGTTTGACCTAGAGTATTTTAAAAATAAAGGGCAGCAAACTTCAGTTGCCACCCTTTGCGAACTAGCTTAAAGCCGTTCTTATTTTTTACAAAATTATTTAAAAAAAACTTTAAACTTAACATAGAATCTTTTGTGTCATGACAAAAGAACAAAGAATTGAATCTATACCGAATGTCTAATCATCTGGCAATTGATACAATCACATGAGTATTACCAAACTCTTGATGTGTCATCTCCATTACCTAATGAAGAATACTCCTTAAATGTGGATTTTATTTGCAATTAGTGCGGTAAAATTAAATTTTATCGATCCTAAAGTAATAATATACAGAATACTACATTTAATATTTTGAAACAAACAAAGGCGTTAGAAGTCAGGAAAACAAAAAAATAGGACTAACCCGGAATGAACCAGGTTAGTCCTTTTTTATTTCAGAAACCAGGATGTTATTTGATGGCTTTCAGGGCTTCGTCAACAGATTTCAGCATGGGCTCAATGGAGATCGGGGTCCCAACGGCACCCTGCATCCAGGCCTGAGGTGTTAAGCGACCCAGGGTGTACATGCGATCAACTTCCGCAGCAAAATTCTTTCCTTTTATAAATCCATCTACCTGGAAATCGATAAGGTGGCCCACCGGGTAGTTCGGCAAATACAGCGGGTTATCGATCATGTGGCTGTATATGGCCAGTACGGGTTCATCCTTCATGCCAAAAACCGGAGCATAATACAGGTTCCATACCTCTTTCGAAAGGCGGATCACCGCGTCCTTTAACTGCGCCGGGGTAGCATCGGGATTGGCATACAGCCATTTCCAAACCTGCATATCGAGCAGCGAAACGCCCATAATTTCGTAGCACGCCCAAATGGCGTCCAACGATGCCAGGTGTTCCTTGTCCGGATTATTTTCCTGTATACCCAGCAACGAAAGATCACGTTTCTGGAAAAGGAAAGCCAGTGCTTCGGTAAAAGCAGTATTTGGAACGCCTTGCAGCATATAATAATCAATATCATACAAATCGATGGTTTGCTCCACGTTATGGCCGAATTCGTGAACCGCGATATTGTAACCTTTGTAATTCATGCCTTTGTCGGCAATACGTGTGCGAAGGCGGGCCTTATCGCCTTTCATCTGGGCACCGGCGGCATGTCCTGAGCCACGTGCCGGATCCACCTGTATTTTGGATGCGATATAGCCGGCCCGCTCAGGACTCCAGCCCAGTTTACGAAGCATATTCGGCATATCTTTTTCGAAGGCAGCCGGAGTAGGATATAGTTTCTGTGTTTTAGCGGTCAGATCGTCTTCATTCAACCCGCTGCGGGCTTTAAACCCGTCGTACCAGATGTCGAAAGGCTCCAGGTTGCGGCCCAGCCTTTTGCTGATAAGCGCTGCCACTTCTTTAATCTGGGGCGAGGTAACCAGCGAGATAAAGAGTTTTTGCACATCCTGCTCAGGAATTTCCATGCTGAGCTCGAAGGCACGCTGGCTGTAAGTGGGCAATGCCGGGTAATAGGCATCGGTGGCGTGTATGGCTTTAAAGTTATTGAGCAGCATTTCGTAACGGCGGTCGGGTTCAGCGGTGGCAGTAACTTCCTTACCATCCTTCAACACCTTGTTGTCGGCCGGGTTCCACTGGTAAGCGGCATTGTTGATTACCATTTCGGGGATGGTCTGGTCGATGATGCGTTTCATCACCGCATATACCATTTTTTGTTTTTCCAGGCCGTCGGCTTTGCCATAATGCGATTTCAGCTCATCGCGCAGGCCCCAGTGGGTGATCAGTTTCATGCCTTCGGGGAAATAGGTTTTTCCTGAGGCATCCACCAGTTTATCCATCATAATGTTATACTCCGAAATGTACATATCGGATTTTGCCAGTGCATCGTTCAGCTTCTGATTGAGTTCGGCGGGAACACGCGAGGTGAAAGCATCGCCCATGCGGGCATAGGCCCAATCGCGCCGCGACCAGTTTTTGCCCAGCTCCGTTTTTTCCGAAAGGCTGTAAAACGGGAAGTTAAGCATGGTGATAAAAGCAATTTTATTGGCAAACAGGTCGTCGGTCAGGTGCGAGGAGGGTGAGAAGGAAGCAAACATCTCGTCAATAGGCGTAAGCTCGTCGCCACTCAGGTCGACAGGCACGCGCAGGTCCATGCCCATTTTGTTGTAGTTGCCATACATTACTTCGAAGCTGCGCTGCAGTTTTTTAAACAACACATCGAGTTTCGCGGTATCGGCAATAAATTTACCGGTGCAGAAATCAGTAAATGCCTGTTGGTCGCCATCCTGTTTCTCCCACAGCGAGGCAACCTGTTTTACGCCACGCTCAATGCGCAGCTTAGAGGCTTCGCCCAGTGAATCGGTAAGTTTTTTAATTACATTGTCCACGGCAGCCTGCTGGATAAAAGCCGGTTTTGTTTCCATTTCAGTACCTTTTGGTTTGTTACACCCGGCTGCCAGCACTATAAGCGGCATGGCCAGGAAGATTAAATATTTTTTCATTTTATGTTGTTGTTTGGTATGGGTTTAGGCGGCCAAAGATAGAGGGATTTTGATTAGTTATATCGTGTGTTGTACAATATTTTACGCTTCATTATCCAGCGATGCCCATAGCTGGCACGCGTCGTATTTTTCTGTCGCGTGCCGGTAC
>CAYNVK010000395.1:0-3961 GCA_964400395.1 uncultured Lentimicrobiaceae bacterium
CTGTTCCGGAAGATTGCCAGTGATTTTGGTCCAGGTTTTGCCGGCATCCGTTGTTTTGAAAAGCAGGCTCCGGAAATCGTCCTTAGTATAGCCCGAGAAACTTACATAAGCCGTTTCCGGATGATGAGCCGAAGCCACAACGCGGGTAGCCCAGTATCCTTCGGGGCAACCTGCTGCAAGTACTGCCCGGGTGCAATCAGTCCAGTTTACGCCATTGTTAAAGGTACACTGCACTTTTCCATCATCGGTGGCAGCCCACAAAATACCCGGTCGCAACGGCGATTCATCAAATGTTGTGATGGTACAGTATTTAATATGACCACGCCCGTTTTGCTTTACAGGATCGTTGGTGGTGAGATCGGGACTGATTTCTTCCCAGGTTTTGCCCTGGTTAACTGAACGAAGCATCACCTGAGCGGCGGTGTAAACTATTGAAGAATTATGTGGTGAAAGCATGAGCGGAGTTGCCCAGGTATAGCGGTAAGTTGGTTTTCCTTCCGCTGCTTTCGGCATTATTGGGGTCGATTTCCCGGTCCAGGCGTCCAGCAACAGCTGCTGCCCGAACTGACCTGTTGAATATATCCACCGGCCGGTTTCCTTGTCGGTATGGCAATACATTCCATCGCCCGAGCCAACAGTGATCCATTCTTCCGGCCCTATTTCACCTGCCCAGCTGTTGGATGGTCCACGCCATACATCGTGATCCTGCAGCCCGATATAAATATTGTACGGTGTAAGGAAATCGTAGCCAACGGCATAAATTTCCTCGATGGGGATCTGGTAGAAATGACGGGTGGTTTTGCCGGCATCAAAAGTTTCGTAAATGCCACCGTCGCTGCCTAACAGCATATGATTGCCATCTTTGGGATCGAGCCACATGCATCGGTGGTCGCCGAACATACTATTCAGATAACGGGTAGTATCGCCCTCGAAACCGGTCCAGGTTTTGCCTGCATCAAACGAAATATGCATGGCATCGCTGATTACCCAAAGGTTATCCGGGTTTTGAGGATTGCAAAATATCTGGTTGAATGAATAAGCCGCCTTGGAGCTTACATTGTACTTATCCTCGTTCATTTTTTTCCACAGTTGCCCGGCGTTATCCGACCGGTATACTTCGCCACCTTTCAGCTGGTCGTAATAATTATCGCGGCTGGTATTCATCATGCCCTCTGTTTGCAGCGCTTTTGCCGGGTCCTTCGGGTTCAGGTTTTCGACTACAGCATATACAATGCTGGGGTTGCTCCGGCTGATTGCAAGGCCTATCCGGCCCAGTTCGCCCCCCGGAAGTCCGTTTAAAGTTTTTACCCAGTTTTTTCCGCCATCGGTTGTTTTATAAACGGCACTGCCTTTGCCACCGGCTTCGAAATGCCAGGGCAGGCGGGTTTTCTCGTAAGCCGACGCATATAAAACCGATGGATTTGACGGATCAATGATTAAATCAATTACGCCGGTTTTATCATCAACAAAAAGCACCTTTTCCCATGTTTTTCCGCCATCGGTTGTTTTAAAAACACCACGTTCGGCATTGGTCGAAAAAAGGTGCCCCATCGAAGCAACATAAACAATATCAGGATTGGCAGGATCGATAATGATCTTCGCGATATGATGCGAATCTTTCAGGCCCATATTCGTATAAGTTTCGCCTCCATCCGTCGATCTGTAAACGCCATTACCGGCAAAAGACGAACGTGCATTGTACGATTCGCCGGTGCCAACCCAAACCACATCGGGGTTCGAAGGGGCCACGGCAATTGCACCGATGGTGGTAACTCCGTATTTTTCGAAAACTGGGTAGAACGTAGTCCCGTTGTTTACTGTTTTCCACACTCCGCCATTGCGGCCGGCCACAAAGAAGGTATATTTATATTTTGCGCCCGGATTTTCGGGTACCGCAACGGCCGAAACCCAGGCACCGGCACGATATGCGCCCAGGTTACGAAATTCAAACTGGTTCAGCATTTCCGAAGTAAGTGCAGTTTGAGCTTTACTGCCAAGAGCAAAAATGACTGTAAAAGCAATGGAGGCAAAAATGATCTTTGTTTTCATAGATAGTTTTTTACGAGGGTCTTGTATATTAATCGAATTCATTGTTATCAGTTTATCAGCAGATTGTTACCTTATACCTGCAGCTTGCGTTGCCTCTGAGTACCGACGAAATTACTTCAGCTTTAACCGTTCGCTGAAATACAACGGAGAACATTTTTTCGGCAAAGCCTTCGGAACAATAACACATGGCAGTTGAGCCAATATTGTTTGCCTGGTTTACTACCGGGCATACACAGTAGCTTTTATTCTCATCGGCAATCAGCACCCCTGCGGCTTTGTCGAATGTGATTACCCAGCCCCATTTTTCCGAAATAAAACGCATAAATTTTTCGGGTTCCCCGATATAATCTTTGAGCATTTCATCCATTTTCAAATCGTTGTAATGAACGATACTCCCCTTCTTTACCAGCTTTCGGACCATTTCGGGCTCCAGTTCCGAATTCAGGTTGTCCACCAGTTTAGCCGTCCAGGCTTGTATGAGTGTTTTACCCGAATCGGGTTCAGATTCATTTTGGCCCTGGTTGTTCGGATCAGCCATAGCAGAAGCGAAACCTCCGAACCCACAAAAACATGCCCCGGTAACACAGGCCTTTTTCAGAAATTCTTTTCGATTTAAATTCATGGCAGAAAATTAAGATAAGCGTGAAAAATCCTGTTTTAATTTATGCTGATTTGTGCAGGTTTAAGCGAAAGTTGCAAAGGCAAATCTGCTACTTATCATGGATGCCGGATGCAGGATTATAGCCTGCAGGCGCAATAAATGCCGGCAGCATTATAATCATACATTTCGAAACACTGATGCCTAAACCCAGTTGTTAATTGTTGCCGTTCAACGAATTACACACTTCACGGTTTACCTTGCTGATTTTTGCCTCATCCAGCTTTATTACTTTCCTGTCGTAGGTCATCAGCCCGTTTATTTCAATTTCAACATCGGTAGTCTGTGTGTAGATTGCGGCCGAGAAACCCGAAACAATCAGTTTTTTAAGCTTTTCGGCAAAAGCAACATAGGCATCAGTAGCTTCCGGCGACGATTTGTACCTCACATAACCCCAGTTCCGGTCATTGACCCAGGTGTGATTTTCGGTTACCAGGCCTATGCCTCCGTATTCGCCCAATACACAAACACGATTACCATCGTAGAGTGTCATTTTGGGTTCAGGATAGTTGTGGATGTCGAGGATGTCGCCAACCGGGAAGAAATTACCCCCGCTGGCTGAATTTACCAGGCGCGAAGGGTCGTAGCTTTTGGTCCATTGTGCAATTTCAACCGTTTTAAACTGTCCCCAGGCTTCATTAAAAGGAACCCAGGTTACCACACACGGTTGCGAGTAGAGGAAGTCGATAATATCTTTCCATTCCCTTTTGTAATTTGTTTCCGATTCAGGCGTGCGAGCCAGTTCATTCCCTGTATAATATTTATCGGTTTCCCAACCGGCCCATCCATCGCCGCTTGGCATATCCTGCCAAACCAGGATGCCTTCGCGATCGCAATGATAATACCAGCGGGCCGGTTCAACTTTTACATGTTTGCGTATCAGATTAAAGCCAAGTTGCTTTGTTTTAACGATATCGAATTTCAGTGCCTCATCCGTAGGTGCGGTGTAAAGCCCATCGGGCCACCAGCCCTGGTCGAGCGGGCCAAACTGGAAATAATCCTTATTGTTGAGTTGCAGGCGAACCACGCCATTAGCATCTTTTTTGGTCGAAATTTTCCGGAATCCGAAATAGCTTTTTACGCGGTCAATTTCTTTCCCGTTCCGCATTAACTTCACTTCCATATCATAAAGAAAAGGTGTTTCGGGGCTCCATAGTTTAGCGCCCGGTACTTCAATCAATATCTCATTACCGCTGATTCCTTTTCCTGTGGCAATCGCTTTACTGTTTTCCAGAATGCTAACCTCCACCATAT
>CAYNVK010000396.1:0-2006 GCA_964400395.1 uncultured Lentimicrobiaceae bacterium
ATATCGGCAATTGCCCGCCGGGGCACAAAGGTCAGGGTGCAGCCGCATGGATGTTTGCCGACGAAATTATTATAAACTGATACCTGCCGACCCCACTCCAGCCATCGCAAGGCTTTTGCAACCGCCTTATTTGATGCATGGAATACCTGGAGCCTGACAGATTATTAGCCGTATCTTTGTACCCGGAAATATTTCCGCAGCACACCTGCAATCAGCCCTTATGCCATTTTCGAAACTTGGACTTTCGCCTGCCCTGCTTCCTGTATTGGCCGACAATAATTATACCCGGCCATATCCTATTCAACAGGAGATAATCCCTGCTATACTCAAAAATAAAGACGTACTCGGTATTGCGCCGACAGGTTCGGGCAAAACGGCAAGCTATGTGCTGCCAATACTCACACAATTACAACATTTCACTGCTGGCAAAAACAGGCATATAAATGTGCTGGTGCTGGTTCCCACGCGTGAACTGGCCATGCAGGTGAGGGAAGTATTTCATATTTTCAACGCGCCGCTTCCGCAAAAGGTAAAAACGCTGGCTGTGTTTGGAGGCGTATCCATCAATCCGCAAATGATGGCCCTGCAAGGCGTAAATGTGCTGATTGCTACCCCCGGCCGTTTGCTTGAACTGGTTGAAGCCAATGCAGTTCATCTTTCGGATATACATACCCTGGTGCTCGACGAAGCCGATAAAATGCTGAACCTGGGTTTTAAGGAAGAAATGGATCGTATTTTTTCACTCCTCCCGAAACGCAGGCAGAACTTACTGTTTTCGGCAACCCTGAGCCAGGATGTGAATAACATCACCCAATTCCTGCTTCGCGATCCACTGGTTTTCAAAATTGAACCGGAAGTTGAAAGCATCGACCTGATCACCCAGCTGGGCTATTTTGTAACCAATGAGAAAAAAGGCCCGCTGCTCCGCTACCTGATCAAAAAGGATAACATGCAACAGGTGCTGGTATTTACCTCCACCATTTACTCAGCCGATAATGTAGCCGATAAATTACGCAAAAATGGTGTCGACGCCCTCTCGATCCACAGCAAGAAAAGCCAGGGTGCACGAACAGATGCCTTAAGCGAATTTAAAGCAGGCACCCTGCGTGTGCTGGTCGCCACCGATTTGATTTCGCGCGGTATCGACATACAATTTTTACCATACGTATTCAATTACGAACTTCCCCGGTCGCCCAAGGAATTTATTCACCGCATTGGCCGCACAGGTCGCGCCGAATCGCCCGGCACAGCTATTTCTTTTGTAACGCCTGCCGATAAGGAACACTTTAAAGTGATACAAAAAAAGATGGGTAAAAGAATTACCATGATCGACAGCGAAAACATCGACCTGAGACCGGTTAATAAGACGCCTAAACCCGAATAAACAAAAACCCCGGCAACAATACGCTGAGTTGTGCATTTTCGCGTTACGGATTTAAATTACTTAGCTAAAGCGCATGCATCCCGGAAAGAAAAACCATCCTGAAATAAAAACCCGGCTGCATCCCCGGAGCAAACACCGAAACAGGTATGAATTTGATATGCTTGTTGAAAAATGCCCCGAATTAGCGCCTTTTGTGCATACAAATGCGTATGGCGACGAATCTGTAGATTTCTTTAATCCGCTGGCTGTAAAAGCCTTAAACAAAGCATTACTGATGCAATATTACGGGATATCGCACTGGGATATTCCGCAAGGCTATTTATGCCCGCCCGTACCCGGCAGAGCCGACTATATTCATCATCTGGCCGATTTATTGGCAGCTACAAACGGACGAAAAATTCCACTAGGCCCCCAAATAAAGGGATTGGATATTGGAGTCGGCGCCAATTGCATTTACCCGATAATAGGTTGCAGCGAATATGGCTGGTCGTTTACAGCCAGCGACATTGATGCCACAGCACTACATTCAGCCAAAAACATTGTTGATCAGAATCTGATTTTGAAGGACAAAGTTGAATTGCGGTTGCAGCCTGAAGCCAGAAATACTTTCAGCGGCATTATC
>CAYNVK010000396.1:2106-3948 GCA_964400395.1 uncultured Lentimicrobiaceae bacterium
TCGTGTTATTGGTTTTCGACCCTCATTTCGAAAGAATCGAATCTTGGGATCACTTACAAAGCGCTCGCAGCATCGAAAGCCACAGAAGTAAAAACCATTGCCATGGGACAGGGGAATAAAACCAGCCGCCTCGTTGCATGGACTTACCTGGATACTGCACACCAGCAATCATGGATTAAAACACGCTGGAAAGAAATTTAAACTGAAATCACGCATTTTTCGGCCCTAACATCACAGCGTTATGAAATTACCCTGGTTTAAAAGAATGGGAATATTCTTTATTCCCGCCAGCGTGGTTGGCTGGCTGATCGCAATTTGCAGCTGCTTTTATGCGATTTACGTGTTCATCGACATCGACAGCCGTTCACATTCGGTAAGCGATACGTTAATCAGTTTTGGGTTCAACTTCCTGATTATCGCTGCCGCATATACGCTTATCGCTTACCTGGCAAGCCATTCAAGGCAAAGGTAACTTTAGGATTGAATTATTTATTCACCCGGTTCAGCGCGTCCTGCTTAATCTTGTCAGCTTCGGCCTGCGCTTTGGCAAGCACAGCATCTTTCTGTTTCTGCGCTTCGGCGATAATTTTATTGGCTTCGGTATCTCCCTGTTTCCTTACCTTTTCGGCTCCTTTTTTAGCAAGCATTTCGGCAACTGTACCGTTCTTTTTAGCTTCGGCTACCAGGCGATTTGCCGACGAATCGGCAGCAAAGCGCACCTGGTCGGCAGCCTGGTTGGCCGATTGTATAATTTTTTGACTTTGTTTCTCGGCTTCTGCCATTATTTTTGCAGCTTCCGCTTCTGCCTGGCTAATCAGGTTGGTGGCTTCGGTTTTTGCTTTGGCAACCAGTTCTTCTTTTTTCTTTTCCACTTCGGCAATGGCTTGTTTTTTCATATCCTCAGCCAGGCCAGCCATAGCGGATTTTATTCCGGTGGTTATCTTCGGGTCAGTGGCAGTTCCGCCAATAAGGATCGTAACAGGAATGATATCGCCAAGAGAAACGTTAACACCCTTTTTACCGGCATCTTTCACCAGCCCGTCGAGTACACTGTTTGCCTTACTCCCGAATTCGGATTTCGGGATATCGAGGGTAAGCACAAAATTCAGCACCTGGTCGAGGCCGGTTGTACCGGAAATGTTAGCTTTATATGATCCCAGTTTGAAATCCATCGGCTTAACGGTAGCCTTGCCATTAATCACATCGAAAGAAAGATTGATATTTTCGAGCGAAGGATTCCTGAGCTTATCGATTTTTAACACATCGGCAATTTTACCAAAAGTATTGAGGTTTGCCAGTCCAAGCACATCCGAGAGCAAAAGCCCGCTGGCTGACACCGATGTAAGCTCCGGCATCATATCCTGCCTGAGGGCTCCTTTAAATTTAAGTTTTGTGCTGATAATTCCGTTCAGTTTATTGGCAATGGGTGCAAATTTCTGAACAGAACTGAACGACTGGAACGACTGCTTTACATCCACATTTTTAACCTGCACATCCATATCCACCAGCGGCTTTTTAGGATCAATGGTATTGTACGAACCTTTTAAAGCCATGGTGCCACCGAGCATATTCAGGTTCAGTCCATCGAGAATCAATGCATGATCTTTAACACGCACAATGCCCGAAACATCATTCATCTGGTACGTATCGTAAACCAGTTTTTTGAAAGATGTACTGAGTGTGAGGTCCATATCCCCGGGGATTTCAACCACGGTAAGCGCCGAAGTATCCTTTGTAGCTGCCGGCGATGCGGTTGCCGGCATCAGGCTGTTTAAATCCATCAGGTTCGATGTAGTGGTAAGTGTTCCTTTCAGCACGGCATTCTTTTTCATCACGTAAGGG
>CAYNVK010000397.1:0-3936 GCA_964400395.1 uncultured Lentimicrobiaceae bacterium
TTAATTATCAGCATCGTTTGACAGTAATTAAAAAAATAACAAACTCGCCTGACGACCTTCGTACAGACTCTGAATTCATTTCATACTGGGAGCCAAGCGTTGGAATATTTTATACTCGTAGCTTATCTTGGAGAAATTTTGTCATTCTCCAGACTGATAATGATTCAATGAATAAATATATTATGGGTCTGATCGGGAATGTTTTGTTGTATAGAAATTTTTCTTCAGACCTTAAACTCCAAGAATTTAAAAAAAAAGCGAAAGAATAAAATCGGAATGGAAAAACTGCCACCCACAAACGCTCTATCAATTGCGGGTTTGCCTCGATTTCATAGGGACAGGCAATGTTCGGTGAAACATTTGAAATCATTACATACATTTACCGATAAATCGGTACAGGTTCCCGATAAATCGGGACAAGATATGCTGGCAGGCAGTTGATCAACAATTTATTCCCGCACTTGCCATAACTTGTCCCGTGAAACGGGAGCGTCGGAACGATAGAGGCAAGCGTGTTACCGCAGAATCAACTTGTAACTTACGAGCTGAAAATAATTTCATAACTGCTTATTTTGTATCTTTGTTTAATGAAAAAGCCGGAGAAAACAGGACTTGATTTTGAGGTGGACAGGCTGACCAACTCTATAGAAAATATTGTTACAGGTGACAGTTTTTCAACAGATATCACAATTATATCAATTTCGGACCTCAAGACTGTGACCAAGAAAAACGGTTGGCAATTTGACTGGAAACTAGAATTAAAACAACCTGAAAGAGATGTTTACAAGCTGACCATAGTGAATAACCAATCAGTTATACAAGGACTTGTAAGTTTGGAGGTAAAGTCCGATCATGTTTATATGCATCTAGTTGAGAGTGCGCCATTTAATAAGGGGATAACCAAAATGTATGCTGGTGTTCCTGGTAATTTAGTAGCATTCGCTTGTAAACTTGCCTTTCAACGTGGGCATGAAGGTAATGTATCCTTTTTCTCTAAAACGCAATTAATTCAACACTATATTGACTCTTTGGGTGCGACACATATCGGTGGACGAATCATGATAATTGATACAAATGCAGCATTAAAACTCATCAATAAATATTTCCCAAAATGAAACAGAAATCAAAAGAACTTGATGTGGATTTTATTGGTGGCGAAAATCCCATGACAAAGGAAGAAGAAATGGCTATCAGCGAATTTATAAGAGCGCAGAAATTACTTAGGGCTAAAAAACAAATCCGAACCACTAAGACATCCCGACGGAGTAAGAGTATAGCTTAATTCCGCTCGTTTCCTTTCAGAGAAAATAAAGCCTGCCGCTAACAAACGTAGCCGTTGCACAACCCTTCCAAAAGATTGAAAAATAAAAGCTAATCCTGAAAACCGGCTCAATTATTTGCCATACCGGCCCAGGTGAATTTCGGATTAATGTTTGCAAGCAGGAAAATAACATTGCTTAAAAAGCCCTGGATTTAAAGTTTACAAATGTTCAACGGTTTATTGGGTCAGCATTTGTAATTTTATGGTGCGTCGTGCATGCATTAAAATATTTATTTCCTTGTAAGCCAAATAGTAGCTGCCCAGGCTGTTGAATGTTAAAATGAAGAAGTTTTATGCGAAGATATTTTCCATGTACAACTTTCGTTTTTATCGTTTTCCTGTGTGGCTGCAACAATACTGTCGGTAAGCTCGAAATCAAAGGAAAGGTGGTCGACGACAGTACAAAAGTGCCGGTTCGCGGTATCACAATTATGATACAGGCGGTCGACCAAACCAATGAAATCAGCAAGGAAGTATATGTGTGCGATCTGCAAACCGACAGTAGCGGGTGTTTTGCCCATACATTACAAAAAGTTAAAAATGCGTCACTGTATATCTTCAGCATCAACGGCAACCCGGCGTACCAGCCCACGGATAAATTCCTGGGGCTTTCGGACCTGCATAGTTATGGCAGGTTTTTAACCCTGGAAGTGAGCAGGATTACCGACCTGGCTATTAAAATTAACCGCGAAAATAAAGGCCCCCTGCGTGACACTCTTATTGTTTCGTGGGAAACCAATGGAACTGAAGGTGAGGATTTTTACCCATATAGAATAGTAAACTACCGTATTAATTCTCAAACCGGCCTGATATGGATAGGTGGTGAGGTAAAATCAGAAATCAGGACCAAAGTATATGCCGATAAAAATACCATTGTGCATTGGGAATTGTTCCGTAACGGCACCCACAGGCATATTTTTGATACCATTTTCTGTAAGCGGGATGTGGCCAACAGCATTGGTTTGGTGTACTGAAAATGATTATGAAATTTTAGACTGAGATTTGTAATTTCGTAAAACAGGTCTTGTTGCGTTGCAACATTGGTCGTTTTACTGTTACAGATGCCTTGTTGCATTGCAACATAGGCAGTTTTACTGTTACACAGGTCTTGTTGCATTGCAACATAGGCAGTTTTACTGTTACAGATGCCTTGTTGCGTTGCAACATGGGCAGTTTTACTGTTACACAGGTCTTGTTGCATTGCAACATAGGCAGTTTTACTGTTACAGATGCCTTGTTGCGTTGCAACATGGGCAGTTTTACTGTTACTCAGGTCTTGTTGCGTTGCAACATGGGCAGTGTAAGTTTAAACCATGCCTTGTTGCGTTGCAACAAGCGTTAGTTCACCGGTTGTAGGTTAACGGATTGGGATATCTATAAATTCTTTAGATCTGATCATTCACTGTCTCCATTTTTCGGTTTTCTGTCGACAGATGATTGGCGCATGAAGCCAAATGCGGCAACATCCACCAGTCAAAGGCCGGGATTTGTTATAAAATAGCGCGAAAGCTTTTAAATTCATCTCATCACTTTCGCTATTTTTGCAACTCAAAATATAAGTAATGGCTAAATTTCTGAAATGGATTGGTGGCAGTATAGGCTGGGCTGCGGGTGGACCCATCGGCGCCCTGCTTGGGTTTGCACTGGGTTCGATGATTGATGGTATGCAAAGTGGCGAGTATGCTTACGAAGCGCAAAACAGGCCCAACTTTAATAAACCGCAGACTACGCCTAACGATTTTATCCTCAGCCTGCTGATACTGGCTTCGGCTGTAATGAAATCGGATCAGAAGGTACTTCGGTCGGAACTGGATTTTGTTAAACGATTCCTGCTTCAGCAATTTGGCGAAAGTGAGGCCGAAAGGCAGTTGCTGATCCTGCGTGAGTTGTTGAAAAAGGAATACGACCTGCAACAGGTGGGGATGCAGATCAGGCAGTACATGGAATATCCTTCGCGCCTGCAGCTGATGCATTTCCTGTTCGGGCTTGCCGCCGCCGATGCCCAGGTACACGACTCCGAAATACAGGTTATTACCCGAATTGCCGGCATACTGGGCATTAGCAACAGTGATTTCGAGAGCATTAAAGCCATGTTTGTAAAAGACACCACCAGTGCTTACCGCGTTCTCGAAATTACCCCCGATGCAACCGATGAAGAACTGAAAAAGGCTTATCGCCGCATGGCTTTAAAATACCATCCCGACAAGGTGGCCCACCTGGGCGACGATGTTCAGAAAGCAGCTAACTCGAAAATACAGGAAGTTAACGCGGCCTACGAAAGTATCAAGAAACAGAGAGGACTTGTGTAATTTCGGATTGCGGATTTCGGATGTGGGATTGCGGATGTCGGATTGTGGATTTCGGATTGGGCTTGCCTGACGGCGTTAGCTGGCAGGGATTACGGGTTGGAGATTGTGGATTATTTTGTGCCTGTGAAGCACTGAACCTGAAACCTAGGATCTGAATCGTGAAACAAGGAAGCTGAAACTAGGAACCTGAAACGTGAAACCTGAAACTCCTGAAACTCCTGAAACTCTTCAATCCTACCAATCCCATCTATCCCATCAATCCCATCAATCCTCTGAGACATTGAAACCCCTGAAACCCTTTGAAAC
>CAYNVK010000398.1:0-3927 GCA_964400395.1 uncultured Lentimicrobiaceae bacterium
AAAGAAAAGAAAGACCGTTTCGACGATGCACTGCATGCTACCCGTGCTGCCATCGAAGAAGGAACTATCCCCGGAGGCGGTGTTGCTTATATCCGCGCAATCAGCGTACTCGAAAATGTAAAAACCGACAACGAAGACGAAGAACTGGGAGTACGCATCGTGAAACGCGCGCTCGAAGAACCACTTCGCCAGATTGTTGCCAATGCAGGCCTCGAAGGTTCAATCGTTGTTCAGAAAGTTAAAGACGGTAAGGAAGATTTCGGTTTCAATGCACGCACCGAAGAGTACGAAAACCTGTATACCACAGGTGTAATCGACCCGACAAAGGTGGCCCGCGTTGCCCTCGAAAATGCTTCGTCCATCGCAGGTATGTTACTCACCACCGAGTGTGTAATTTACGAGCCTAAAGATGATAAAGAACCAGCTATGCCAAATCCGGGCATGGGCGGTATGGGCGGAATGTACTAAAATACAACCAGCCTTATTTAAAAGTGCTTCAAAGCCCTGCTTCGGCGGGGCTTTGGCGTTTTTTGAGTGAAAAGTGTTGCTTCGTTTCACTCGCAATGACAGTGAAAAGTGTTGCTTCGTTTTGCTTCGTTTCACTCGCAATGACTACTCGCAATGACAGTGAAAAGTGAAAAGTGAAGATTGTTCTTTCGTTTTGCTTATGATGAAGAAGATCAGAAGAAAGCTATACTTGCAGCCAGTAATTTTGCAGGTGGGTGGAGTTACTACTTAACTTCTATATAATGATTATTTTTAAACAGTATGGCAGGTTTACCAGCTGCTGTCTTGTCGACCCGGTAAATATCAGTATTCAATTCCCTGATCAGAAGATCGTCGGCCAGTAAAGGTATTTTTGAGTCTTCATCCTTTCCTTGGGTAGCAATGCAAACCTCATTGCCCGGGTTGTTCACGGTAAACTTCAGTTCAACCATCGACCAGTTTCCAAAAATCGTTTCACACTGCTCAGGTAAACAAACCGTTGTATAGTAAGTGTCGCTGGCAACATCGTGTTCTTCGATCATAAACCGCAACCAATTATTAAGTGCATCCTTATGGTTGTTATACATCCAAATACTTGCAATATAGGTGTGGCCGGTTTTAAAAGTATGTGGTTGAAAACCTGCGAATACGTTTTTGCCTTTTTTAATTCCTGAAAATGCGCCGCTTCCCCTGAAAGCCTGGTTTGTGCTCCTGTCGTTAAAACCATTGTAATACACAAAATTGCCGGTATCTGTTACCAGGAAACCATTTTGTGGTTTCAAGGTGTTTTTAATTTTATCAAACGCTGTTATTTCAGCTTTCGCGGTATTCGCAAACAAGGCATTTTTCGGAAGTTCGAACAATGAGAATTTATCATTCTTGTATATTTCTATACATTTCGAAAGTATGTTCTCCTCGTTGCCGCTCAGCATTTCGTTGCTTTTAATCACCAGGAAAGGTTTGTCGGATGTAATGTTGTTCAGAATAAGCTTTGGGTAAAATCCCGGCGATACAAGCTGCACAATCTTTTTGCTTTCCTCTACCGAAGTTCTTGTTAAATTGGCTGCCATAACCGGGAGCCTGAGATGAAATGCCAGGGTCATGCTGTATTTGCAGATCTCCTTATTGCAGGGCCGGGAATAACTTTCGGAACCCTGGTAGAAAAAGGGTAGCGGGATTATAGCCTGGTACCTGGCCGGATCAAGGGCCGTGATCATGTTTTTGTATTCGGGCGGGGTTTGATTAGCATCAAAAAAGTTATAATTCAGCCGTGCCGCTTTGCTGGTTTCGGTGTGATACGGTATTCCTTCGGCAAGATACAAAGCCGGAGCTGCAATCATCACAATATATGCTAACCACTTTTTTTTATGGCTTATGAGCAACGAAGCTTTAATATGCACCGCATAAATGCTGAAAATGGTTATTGCAAAAAAGAAAAACCAAGTGAATCTGCCTGTTGCCCTGAATTGTTTGATGGCCGGAAACCATTCCAGTAAAACGGGTAGTTGCTTGAATGGAATTCCCATGGCAAAAAGAAGTAGCACCAGTGAGGATAATACAAGTTGCGTCAAAATTTTGTTTTCGCTGATTTTGTTCAGAACCGGGTTAGGGGTTTTCTTTGTCTTACTGCTTATCCAGGTCACTGCTATTGCCAGCAGCACCAGTATGCTGGTTAACCCGATATAGCTCCATGCTTCCCATTCGAGGTTTATTTTCAGCCCGGGGATAGCATTTAGTAATGTGCCCATTGGCGGATGATGTGGCACTAATATATCATCGGGCTCAGCATTGTACAGGAAAAAACCCGAAGGGTTATCTGTTCTGCCGGTATGATGATCCGTAACCAGGATAAATAAACGGAATAAAATCACTGGCAAAATAACAGTCAGCAACAGGTGCAGGTATAAGTGAATATTACGACTGAATTCTTTTTTTTGCATCAGCCAGGATATCACCCAAAATGAAAACTGGAAAAATACAGTCATGATGCCGAGGTAAGCATGCACGAAAAACCAAATCAGGTTATTGATCATCAGAAACGCCGACCAATAATACTTTTTATCCGAATTCGAATGCTTAATCAGGAGATAAAAAGTAAGCGGAATAAAACAGCTATATGATAAGGCAAGATGGCCGGTAATTCTGAATACCTGGGGTGCCAGTGCGGTTATGGCTATTGCCGAAAAGGCAGAAAGCCAAAAGCTTACTTTGAGCAACGTGAATACTTTATGGGTCAGAATTATAGTAATGAAGATGGAAATAATCATCAGGAAATTTACAATCCCGATGCTGTAATCAGATATCCCCGGAACAAAATTTGAAAGAAGTTTGATGGCGTTTGCAAGAACAGGATGGCAATCGGTGTACATGAAATTTTCGCCAAACGGATAATTCATCCCCGAGAAATTGACCCATGAAGTATCATTTTTAATGTGATACAGGTAGGTGAAATAATTTTTCAGGCCATCACCCGAATCAGCAAATAAGTATGAGTTTGGATGGAGAAGAACGCTACCATAGAAAATAAATATAAAGCAAAAAGCTAAAAAATATATAAACAGGCTTTTAGGTATTTTCATAAATATGGATTTAATACGTCAAAATTAAACTTTTTCAATTATTAAAATGTTGCAAATGCGGCCGGGTAAGTTTTTATGAGTTATTAACCGCCCGGGCCGGTAACATTTACAATGCTTACCTTTACTAAAAATTTACTGCAATGGATCAACGATTGGCTGAATTTGAACGGCTGCTGAAAATAATGGACGAACTCAGGGCGCAATGCCCCTGGGATAAGGAACAGACATTCGACTCGCTGCGGCATCTAACCATTGAGGAAACCTATGAACTTTCGGATGCCATTCTCGAAAAAGACCTGGAAGAAGTCCGCAAGGAACTGGGTGACCTGATGCTTCACCTGGTGTTTTATGCCAAGTTAGGCGAAGAAGCCGGCTCATTTGGCATTGCCGATGTGCTGAAAGGCATTAACGAAAAGCTGATCAACCGCCACCCGCATATTTACGGCGATGTAAAAGTGGCCAGTGCCACCGATGTAAAGGATAACTGGGAAAAGATAAAACTAAAGGAGGGCCGTGAGTCGGTGCTCGAAGGCGTGCCCATGTCGCTGCCCGCCATGGTGAAAGCCTACCGCATACAGGATAAAGTACGCGGCGTAGGCTTCGACTGGGACAATGTTACCCAGGTATGGGAAAAGGTTGAAGAGGAAATTGCCGAACTGAAACACGAACTTAACAACGGCCACGATAAGGACCGTACCGAGGATGAATTTGGCGACCTGCTTTTCGCGCTGATCAACTACGCCCGCTTTATCGATGTAAACCCCGAAACCGCGTTGGAACGTACCAACCGCAGGTTTATCAGCCGTTTTAAACATCTCGAAAAAGCCGTGAATGCCGATGGTAAAGACCTGCACCAGATGAA
>CAYNVK010000399.1:0-3921 GCA_964400395.1 uncultured Lentimicrobiaceae bacterium
TTATTAAATTAGGTAAATCACTTAAAATTAATTACTTAGTGAAGCCAGATCCGTTGTAACGGCAATAAATGCGGCTACCGGCAGAGTGGTGGTGTACCCGCACTGCCTGGTGGCATATATTTTGCACCCGGCACTGCAGGTTGGCATCAGTTTTTTAATCATATTTGTATATGGATTTTATGCTTAAACACTGCTGCAATGACTGACGAAAATGACCTTATTAATGATCCCCAGGAAATACGTAAACTGATTTTTGAACGCACTGAGCGACTCAAGGAACTTGCGGCAATAAATCAAACCAACGATATACTGCGCGAAGGAAAACCTGTTGACGAAACCTTGCAGCAACTTGCCAAGCTTCTGCCGGGTGCCTGGCAGTATCCCGAGTTTACAGTTTGCCGCATTGTATACAATGGCAAGGAATACCGCTCGCAGGGGTTTGCCGAAACGCGCTGGCAGCAGCGGCAATCGTTCGAATCTATTGATGGTAGCAACGGTTTTATTGATATTTATTACACCCGCGAATTTGTTTATCTCGACGAAGGGCCCTTTTTAAAGGAGGAGCGTCACCTTATCGCGAACCTGGCTACGGCTATAACCGGGTACCTCAACAGTATAGCTGCCAGGGAGTTGCTGAAGAAAACCCGTTCGTTCAGCAAAAACAGGAACGAAGAAACGCAGCAGTGCGAAATCCCGGTAAGTGGCAAGCAACTGCTACAGCGTTTTCTGAACAAAAACAACTTCGACCGCGACGTTTATCACGACCTGCAGCCTTTTAAAGTAAAGGAAATCCTGCTGGTAGCCAATCTTTACGATGCGTATACCATCGAAAAAGAAGGGCGTTTTTCGGAGTATGTACTTGGCGAATATCATCAGCTCAGCCTTACTTCGGTGCCCCGCATAACCGGTGTGTCGTCGGTTGAGGAGGCATTTATCCAGCTCAATGCAAAACATTACGACCTGGTTATTATTATGGTAGGTGTCGACAAAACCCTACCGGTGAGCATATCGGCCGAAATCAGGAAAGAGTTTCCCTATATCCCGGTTTTCGCCCTGCTGAATAACAATTCCGATGTGGCTTATTTTACATCGGTAAGTGAGCGTTATCGTAATATCGACAGGGTTTTTGTGTGGAATGGCGAAAGCAAGGTGTTTTTTGCCATGATTAAATTGCTGGAAGATAAGATTAATGTTGATAACGATACCCGCGTAGGGTTGGTAAGGGTGTTGTTGCTGGTTGAAGACAGCCCGCAGTATTATTCGCGTTACCTGCCGTTGCTGTACGGAATTGTGATGGATCAAACCCGCAGGATTATTGACGATGTTAGTACCGACGAACTTTATAAGGTATTGCGGTTAAGGGCCCGCCCCAAAATATTGCTGGCGGCCAATTACGAGGAAGCCATGGAAATTATTCATGATTACGATGATTTCATGCTCTGCCTGATTACGGATGTAAAATTTAATCGCAATGGGAAAGAGGATGGCGAAGCCGGTTTTGCACTGGTAAGCCATATCCGCGAGTTTAATGCCGACCTGCCGGTTATCATACAATCATCACAGCCCGAAAATGCCGACCGGGCATACGCTTTAAGATCAACCTTTATCAATAAAAATTCTGAGAGCCTGTCGCAGGATTTCAAGAGTTTTATTACGCATTACCTGGGTTTCGGTAATTTTATTTACCGCGACCAGGAAGGGGTACAGATAGCTGTTGCCAAATCGTTGCGCGAATTCGAAAACCACCTTCGCACCATCCCCGACGAGTCGTTGATGTACCATGCCCGGAAAGATCACTTCTCGCTCTGGCTGATGGCACGCGGAGAGATACAGGTTGCCAAAATCATCAATCCTGCCAAGGTAAGTGATTTCAGCAGTCCTAGCGAGTTAAGGACATATCTGATTGATGTAATCCGCCAGTTCAGGAACGAACAGGATAAAGGAAAAGTAATTCCTTTCGAGGAATCGGCCCTGCTCGACGAACATAACGTTGTAACCCTGGTTCCGGGATCCCTGGGCGGGAAGGGTAGGGGACTTGCTTTTATCAACACCCTGATTTATAACTACGATTTCGGTAAACATGTGCCCGATATAAATATTCGTTCGCCCCGCACCTCAGTAATCGGTACCGACGAATTCGAATACTTTATTGAACGCAACCGCATACACGAACGAATTATTAACATTGAGGATTATGAAGAGATCAAGCGTATTTTTACATCGGGAGCACTTACCGACACGCTGATCCGCAGGTTGCGCGTATTGCTCAAACTGATCAATAAACCGCTTGCCGTGCGCTCATCGGGGATGTTCGAGGACTCACTCTCGCAGCCTTTTGCCGGCATTTTCGAAACCTACCTGCTGCCCAATAACCATCCTGATATAAATGTGCGGCTTACACAACTGATGGATGCCATAAAACTTGTTTTTGCATCGGTGTATTCGCCGGAGGCCCGTGGCTACATCGAAGCCATTAACTATAAACTCGACGAAGAGAAAATGGCAATTGTGGTGCAGGAAGTGGTCGGGCACCAGTACGATGATGTGTTTTATCCGCACATCAGCGGGGTGGCGCAATCGTATAACTATTATCCTTTTGCGCATATGAAACCCGAAGAAGGATTTGCCATTGCAGCGCTCGGGCTTGGCAAATATGTGGTCGACGGGGGCTCGGCCTATCGTTTTTCGCCGGCATACCCCGCGGTTGAAATCCTCACGCCCAAAGATTTATATAAAAATTCACAGGTAAAATTCCTGGCTGTCGACCTGGCTAAAAGTGATGTAAACCTGCTGGAAGGCGAAATGGCAGGGCTGCGCGAAATTGATATCGACGAAGCCGAACACCACGGAACCCTGCGCCACCTGGCATCAGTTTACGATCGCGACAACCAGCGGCTGGTTCCGGGTACAACCACACCCGGCCCCAGGGTTATTAACTTCAGCAATGTGTTGAAATACGATTATTGCCCGATGGCCAAAACCATCGAAGTTGTACTGGATATTGTGAAGGAAGCCATGGGTACGCCCGTTGAAATTGAATTTGCCATTGATCTGGCCCGCGATGCCGATTATAAAACCACCTTCTACCTGTTGCAGATCAAACCTTTAATTGGCGCCGAACTCGATTACCAGGTCAATATGGATGAGATAAACAGGGATGAAATTGTTATTTTTTCCGAAAAGGGGATGGGTAATGGTTTAGTGTCGGATATCACGGATGTGATTTATGTAGATAAAGATGAATTTGATAAGAGCAAGACACAGGAAATGGTAGCCGAAATAGAGGAATTGAACCATGGGATGCGGAAGGAAAACCGCAGGTATATACTGATAGGCCCGGGGCGCTGGGGTACGCGCGACCGCTGGATTGGCGTTCCGGTAAACTGGCCCCAGATCAGCAATGCCAAAACCATCGTAGAAACCAGCCTCGAAGGATACCCGCTTGATGCATCTTCGGGCTCGCACTTTTTCCATAACGTAACCTCCATGAATGTCGGATATTTCTCGGTGCAGCCCGAAATGGGCAACAGTTTCATTGATTACGAATTATTAAAAAGGCAAAAACTGGTTGCCAAAACGAACTTTTTCAGGCATGTAAGGTTTGATAATCCACTGAAGATACGCATGGACGGGCGAAAGCGCCTGGCAGTGGTTACCTGGGAATAAGCATGGTTATAGTGATTGCTTCCGGGTGAAGATGGTGGAGTAATGCTAAGCGTATGTTTGAAATTATTCTTCTGCACCTGAAGATGGGCGATGGGCGATGGGCGATGGGGAGAAGGGGAGAAGGGGAGACACGGGGACACGGCGACACGGAGATGTGCAAATAATAAAACGGGGAAGCCCGGCAAATTTGAGCTTTGTGTATAAGTATCACAATAATAAAATATTACCGGTTATGAGCGAAATAGTCCCCCTGAA
>CAYNVK010000400.1:0-3912 GCA_964400395.1 uncultured Lentimicrobiaceae bacterium
AACAACTACCAGGATATACTTGTTGAAGTGCTCGACGGACGACAGAAAATATTACTGCTTTCAGCTTCGCCCCATCCTGATGTGGCTGCCATTAAACAGTCTATCGAGAAAAACCGGAATTATGCCGTCGACCAGTTTTTGCTGTCTGACTTCAACGGGGCTCTTGCCCCGTACAGCCTTGTAATCCTGAACCAGGTTCCATCCCTGGCTGATGTGGGGTTCAAGGTGATCAACCAGCTTAAAAATATCCCGGTGCCGGTGTTGTACGTGCTGGGTTCGCAGTCAAATTTAGCGGCTTACAACAACCTTTCCACAGGGTTAAGGATGCCCCAGGTGCAAAAATCGTTTAACGATGCCACGTGTGTTTTTAATCCCGATTTCAGTTTGTTTTCATTGAGCCCCGAAACAAGTCAGATGTTGGCTTCATTTCCGCCTTTATATGTTCCTTTCGGGCAATATATCAGCGGTACGGCGGCACAAGTGCTTATATACCAGCGGATCGGAAATGTAAATAGCCGGATGCCGCTGGTACTTTTTAACCAGGGTGTCGACCGCAAAACCGCTACCATTACCGGAGAGGGAATATGGCGCTGGCGGCTGGCCAATTTTGCCAAAGCCGGCAACCAGGATGCTTTCGACGAATTGTTTACAAAAATTATTCAATACCTGGCCGTTAAAGAAGATAAAAGCAGGTTCAGGGTAATTGCTAAAAATAGCTATTCGGCCGGCGAAGCGGTTGAAATAGATGCGGAATTGTATAACGAAAGCTACCAGCTGGTTAACACGCCGGAAGTGAACCTGGTAATTACCGGCGCCGATCAGAAGAATTATCCTTTTGCTTTTACACGTACATCAAATGCGTATTTCCTCAATGCAGGCATTTTTCAACCCGGCGATTATTCCTACAAAGCTACTACCAGTTTTGGAGGTAAGACCTTCGAAAAAGCCGGAAAGTTCAGCGTGATAACGGTAAATACGGAGGCGATGAATACCGTGGCCAACCATGGCTTGCTGAATAATATGGCCAGCCGGCATAAAGGAGAGATGGTTTACCCCAGGCAAATAGAACAGATTGAAAAATTGCTGGCTGCACGCGATGACCTGAAAACCATTGCTTACACCCGGAAAAGATATACAGACCTGGTGAGCTTTTTCCCGTTCCTGCTGCTTATTGTTGGCTTGCTTTCGGCTGAGTGGTTTATCAGGAAAAGAAATGGGGGATATTGAAGGGTTTGAAGAGTTTCAAGGGTTTCAGGGGTTTACCTTCGGTGAGCTCGCTTCGCTCGGTTCAAGGGTTTCAGGGGTTTCAGGTTTCACGTTTCAGGTTCCTGGTTTCAGAGTCATTGCCAGGAAGCACGACGAAGCAACAGTGTCTTTGCGAAGAGGTTCGACGAAGAAACAAAGTTTCAGATGTTTCAATGTTTAAATGTTTCCGAGGTTGAAGGGTTTCATACGGTTCAAGAGGTTTAAGAGGTTCAAATGGTTCAAATGGTTCAAATGGTTCAAATCACTTCCGGTTACCAATCCTTAAATTGTAATCCTGGTTGTCAGGCACAATCCGCAATCGGCAATCCCTGCCTGCAGACGCAGTCAGGCAGGCGCAATCCCTGCCAGCTATCGCCGTCAGGCAAGCGCCATCCGCAATCATAAATCCGCAATCCGCAATCATCAATCCGACTTCTAACATCCAACTTCCAACATCTGACATCCGAAATCCCTCATTCCGCAATCCGCAATCCACAATCCGAAATGATTAAATCTTAAAATAAGCTGCCTAACTCTTAATAAACATATGACGCCTGATATTCTTTTTACCATCATTCTGATTATCATTATTGCCGGGTTTGTTTTCGATCAGTGGATCAACTACCTGAATACCACCACGCGAAGCAACATATTGCCCGAAGCCCTGAAAGGATTTTACGACGAAGCTACCTACAGCCGGCAGCAGGATTATGAAAAGGTGAATTACAAATTTAGCCTCGTATCCGACGTTTTTTCTTTTGCGATCATCCTTGGTATGCTTTTCCTTTGTGGTTTTGCCTGGATCGACGAACTGGTGAGGTCGTGGAGCGGATCAGCCATACTGCAGTCGATTTTCTTTTTTGGCATACTGGGTTTTGCCTCCGACCTGCTTGGCCTGCCTTTCGGGATTTATCACACTTTCGTGATTGAAGAACGCTTCGGGTTCAATAAAACCACGCCCAAAACTTTTATACTCGATAAACTGAAAGGCTGGTTGCTGGCTGCCGTGGTTGGCGGTGGCATTTTATCGCTCATCGTGTTTATTTACGAAAAGTCGGGTTCCTGGTTTTGGGTGCTGGCATGGATTAGCATTTCGATATTTACCTTGTTTATCAGCTACTTTTATACCACCCTGCTTGTTCCCATTTTTAATAAACTCACCCCGCTGCCCGAAGGCGAACTCCGCGATGCCATTGAGCAGGTTGCAACTCGCGCTGATTTTAGCCTGAAAGATATCAGCTTGATGGATGGCTCTAAACGCAGTACCCGCGGCAATGCTTATTTCAGCGGCTTTGGCCGTAAAAAGAGCATTGTGCTGTTCGATACGCTGGTACAGGAACATAGTGTGGATGAATTGGCTGCAGTGCTGGCCCACGAAATTGGTCATTACAAAAAGAAACATGTGCTTAAAGGCCTGGTATCGGGTACGCTGCAAACAGGGATACTGCTTTTCGTATTATCCCTGCTGCTCAAGAGCCCGCTACCGGCACAGTCGTTGGGAGCCACGGTACAATCATTTCATATGTCGGTTGTCGCTTTCGGTATTTTATACAGCCCGGTGTCGATGATCCTGGGGATTATGTTCAATTCCATTTCGCGAAAGCACGAATACGAAGCCGATCGTTTTGCCGTAGGCCTATCGAAACCCGGCGCTTTGCAGGAAGCACTGAAACGCCTTTCGGTAAAAAATCTGAGTAACCTCACTCCGCATCCCTGGTACGTTTTTATCCATTATTCGCATCCGGCTCTTTTGCAGCGACTTGCGGCAATAAGCAGGCATGAAAGTATTATTAAATGAATTTACTTTGATTATCAGAACATTATAAATTAGACTAGTTCCATTTATAATATGTTAAGTCGAAACGTCCTTCAGTAATGTTAATTTCTGAGCCATTGCAAGGGCTTGGATTTGTTGACGAAAAACTAAATTTAACTTTAAATGAAAAAGTTCCGGATACAATATTTTTCATTGGATCAGAGTAGGTTATGTTAACATATCCTGTATTATCAAGTGAGTCGGTAAGATATTCACAATAATTTTCGATATTACCATTTCCATCATATTTTTTTTTGATATAACCTGCTCCTGTATAATATTTACCAATTCCGGTAAATTTCGCTATCCCAAAATATACAATTTGCTGTCCGCCTGGTACACTATGCCCAACTGTAAAAGAAAGTATACTATCACGAATATCAATTTTTGGATTTGAAACGCCAAAGCCAAGAGATCCGCTTTCTCTAAATAACTCATTATTAATTAAACAACCGAATGTGTTTAACCCTTGGTGTGTTTCGGGAGGAAGAGCATCTTTATTGTCTTTTTCCTTACGGCAAGATGTAAAAGAAATAAAAATAGAACAAGCAATAATGAACATTATTCCAAAAATAATTGATTTTTTCATTTTCGTTAATTTTTTCGTTTATATAATTTTGTGACAAGTAATGTGATACAGCGAATCCTTATGTAAGGTTAAAACTTCTATCCAAAGAGAAGCAAAGTAAATATTCATTTTTCATAATTAAATTGAGGGTTTAAAAATTACCTTGTTAAATAATATTCAAAATGCCTGCTAGTTTATAGATTCATACTTTCATTTTATCCTATCGATTGCTAAATTATACAATAAGCAATAGCAGTAAGGAATTTCTCTGTATTTATTCCGT
>CAYNVK010000401.1:0-3902 GCA_964400395.1 uncultured Lentimicrobiaceae bacterium
TGCATACAGCGCATACAACCCGAAAAGTACCGCGAAATGCCAGGTAACCACCGCGAAGCCCATACAAGAATATACTACCGCAAAAACGCCTATCCCCAAAATGAGTATTCGCGAAAGGCCGAACTTATCAGCCAAAATACCAACCGGGTACGACAACAATGCATAAACCAGGTTATAAAAAATATAAACCCCGATCATGTATGAATCAGAAAAGCCCTTGCTCTTTATAGAAAGCAGCAGAAAAGCATCCGAGCTGTTGAAAAGTGCAAATGCCAGTAGACCCACAACCAGGAACCTGAACTTTTTCGGGGATTGCTTCCAGTACATCAGGAAAGCGAAAAATCCGGGTGATTTCCGGGTTGAAGCGTGTTTTTGCTTATCCTTTAAAAGGAAAGTGAGGGAAATGGCAATGATGCCCGGAATTACTGATATGATAAAGAGCCATTTATATTGTCCGGGGTAAAAGTACAGGAAAAGCAGGGCTGCAAATGGCCCAACGGCTGCACCGGCTGTATCGAGTGCCCGATGAAACCCGAACACTTTACCTTTATTCTCCATGGTAGCTTCATCGCTCAACATGGCATCACGGGCGCCGGTACGTACTCCTTTGCCCAGCCTGTCAAGCGTGCGGGCAAAAAACACCCACAACGGGAAGCGGAATAAAATCATTAAAGGTTTTGAGATCGCGCTGAGCGAATAACCCCACCTTACAAAAGGCACGCGGCTTCCGATTTTGTCAGAATAGTTACCGAAATAACCTTTGCTGAGCCCGGCAGTGGCCTCGGCCATCCCTTCCAGAACACCGATTAAAATTACAGAGAAACCAATAGATTGCAGATAAACCGGCATGACCGGGTAAAGCATTTCGCTGGCAATATCAGTAAAAAAACTAACAAACGAAACCAATAAAACAGTGCGGGTAAAAATGGATCGCTTCATGTAAATGCCTGAAATTAATAACCGGCTACAAATGTATGGCTTTTACTGAAGATACAGCTTACAGACCTGAATGAAATTAACGAACCTTTGTAACGAAAAATGCTGCACATAAGCCCCGCCGGGCTGAACAGCAAGTTCATCTGTAAGAATTGTAATGCCTTGGCAGCACTAAATTACACTCCGCATCAACCAGTCTGGCTGATTTTTACCAGGCTGTCAACATTCAAAATCTCGAAGTCATTGCCATTCACCTGAATAATACCTTCGTCCTTAAATTCGCGCAGTATGCGTATGGCACTTTCCTTCGACATGCCCGAAAGATCAGCCAGGTCCTGGCGCGAGAGCGTGGTATGAAACGGATTGGACTCATACACTTTATCTTTCAGATAAATAAGCACATCCGCAATACGCCCCGGCATTTGTTTCTGCGTGAGGCTGATAAATAATTCATAATTATAAATGGACTGCATGCTTACTTTCCTGAGAAAATCTTCAGCAAAATCAGCATTATTCCTGATCAGCGATTTAAAAGTACCCAGGTCGACCAGGCAAGCAACTGAATCTTCAATCGCCATGGCAGAAAAATGATGCATCTGGTCGGCATAAATGCCAGGACCAAGAATGTATTCAACAGGTTTTACAATACTTAATATCAAGTTTTTATCATTGTATCCTTCGATATATGTTTTTACTTTTCCCTGTGTTAAACACAAAAAATGGAGATTTGGAGTCCCTTGTTTAAATATGAGTTCACCTGCCTTAAAATGTACTTCTATCCGTTTTTCATCAATCTGATCCAGCTCAAACTGGCAGAGGCAACTGAATATTTCAGACTTATCCTTACAGGACGAACATCCTTTTGTATATTGAGTATGTTGATTCACACTTAGGTTTTAAATGAATTAAACTATTTTCCCCTCAAAATGGCTGAAGAAATCAAACAATTATCTGCGTACAAAGATAATGACATATATCAATATATCTACTGATAAGTATCAAAATATTATTGTCAAACAATCATATTTATAATATTCACTATTTCGCTTTAAAAGTATTCCTTTGTACCATTGTAAAAAGCATTAGATTTGTTCATATTAAACCAGCAGCCTTTTATAAAACTAAAAAAAAGCACCAATGAAAAAAAGACTTCTCACCTTATTATTCCTTTCGGGCACGTTGATTGCGTTACTGACTGCCTGCGAATACGATTTTATCACCCCAACACCTCCGGTACCACCTCCACCTCCTGGCGATACAATCAGCTATGTGCAGGACGTACAGCCTTTTTTCAATAACAAATGTATTTCATGCCACAAAGGAAGCATTGCTCCAAATCTGACAGCTTCGGTTTCGTATTCGGAGTTGGTTCCAGCATTTGTTGTTGCCGGCAATCCTTCTGCAAGCGAATTATACAATGTGTGTAAACCTGGCGGAGTAATGGCTTCATACACATCAGAAGCTGAGCTCGACCTGGTATACCGCTGGATTTATGCAGGCGCAAAAAACAATTAAGTTGAATTATAATCAGTAAAACAACACATAATGAAACAGATATATAGGATACTTAAAATCAGTGCATTGACACTGTTTTCGCTTCTTGCATTTCAAACTACGCTCTTTGCCCAGGAAGAAGCAACTCAGGACACTGCGGTTCAGGAAGAACCAAAGGAACGCCCTGTTCGCCCGGCTTTCGAAAGCGGCTTAATGTTCGACGCAGCTACCACAACCCTACAACCATCGAAAACGCTGGAATTTATTCTCCAGCACAGGTTCGGATATATTGATGGAGCAGATAACTTTTTCGGTATCTGGGGCGCTTCCAACATCCGTGTTGGTTTAAATTACAGTTTCCTCGATAACCTTACCGTTGGAATAGGAACCACTAAAAACAAAAGGATCCAGGATTTACAGGTTAAATACCGTGTACTGGAGCAAACCCGCTCGAACAGCATCCCTGTAACTGTAATGCTTTACGGAGTAGCAGGAATTGAAGGCGGCGATAAAGCACTTTGGGATCAGAGCCAGGGAGCTCCAAATTACAAATTCTCAAACCGTATGTCGTATTTTGGCCAGTTGAACGTTTCACGCAGGTTCAACGACAATTTATCATTACAGGTAGGCGGTTCGTTTACGCATTACAATTGTGTTGACTCGGTTTACAACCACGACCGTGTAGCTTTGTCATTTTTAGGTAGGTATAAATTTTCACCACAGGGCGCTTTTATTGTTGCCGGTGATTTCCCGCTCGATATCGAAAGCCTGAAAGACTATAAGAAAGATGCCGATGCCAACACCATTATCTACGACAAACCTAATCTTTCGGTAGGTTTTGAGATTTCAACAAGTACCCATGCTTTCCAGATTTACCTGCAATCGGCCCAGGGAATTCTGCCACAGGAAGATATCATGTGGAACGACAAGGACTTCTTCAAAAAAGGTGGATTCCTGATCGGGTTTAACCTCACCCGCCTCTGGAACTTTTAATGAACAGGAAATTCCTTTTGGAATAATATTTGCAAACACAACATAAACAACTTAAACAAAATAAAACAATGAAAACATCTATCAAACTTGCTGCTTTTATCTTCACAGCAGTCCTTTTCGTAGCAGCCAACATAGCTATGGCTCAAAAAGCCGGCGGTCCCTGGACGATCCCCGCAAACTACAAAGCTAAAAAAAGCACCATTAAAGCTGGTGATGCTTCCATCAACACCGTTGGTAAAGAAACCTACAACAAACATTGCAAATCATGCCACGGAGCCAAAGGTTTAGGTGATGGTCCAAAAGCCGCTAGTCTGAAAACCAGCACCGGCGATTTTTCAACTGCAAAATTCCAGGCTCAAACTGATGGCGAACTGTACTACATGTCATTTATTGGCCGCGATGAAATGCCAAACTTCGAAAAGAAAATTCTTGACGAAGCCGACAGGTGGGCTGTAATTGGCTACATCCGTACCATGAAG
>CAYNVK010000402.1:0-3896 GCA_964400395.1 uncultured Lentimicrobiaceae bacterium
ATTGCAATTACCGGCCAAAGTTCACCATGCACCAAACCTGGCATGCAATACAAAAATTGTTATTTACCCAGTATATCTTTTTATCCGCTTTCAACATGATACTTTAAAAACATTTCCTATATTTACATTCAAACAAACATAACAATGAAAAACACGCTCAAATTACTTGCCTGGATCAGTGGCGCTATTGCTATGGTGATGATGCTGTTGGGAATTATCGCCGTTTTTGCAGGAGGTGTCCTGATGAATCATATGTGGTCGAATTATTTTTACCCGGCCTATAACTTCCTGTTGCTGGGTATTTTCCTGTTCGTGGCCGCCCTGATCGACAAAAAAGAATAACGGCATCACCCGCCCGGGCAAATTCATTCCAAAATTACCTGCCGTAGCATCTCCTTTTATTCCAGGAGGGTGGATGTTGTTTTGCTTTATTCAGGCAACCGGAATTATTATATCAGCAACCACCTTGCACCATATCAACAAATTGCATCAAGTGTAATGTATGGCTGCTGGGGCGGTTCAATCGTAAATTTAGACATATTACATTAATTTCGCCTGCAGGCAATACATTTAAATCCTATCTTTGGCAATCATCTGCAAACATTACTCATGCGCATTCTTACCTTCGACATTGAAGACTGGTATCATTTCCTGGAACATCGTTCTACACAAAGTGAACTTCAATGGAAAAACTTCGAACCCAGGGTAAGACAGAACACCGAAAATATTCTTGCATTCCTGGAAGCACATCAGCAAAAGGCTACCTTTTTTGTAATCGGCTGGATAGCAAAACGAAACCCGGGCATGGTAAAGGATATTGCCGATGCCGGTCACGAAATAGGTCTTCACTCCTATGGTCATCAGCTCATCTGGCAGCAGACACGCGACGAGTTCAGGCAGGACCTGCTGCGGAATATCGGTATACTCGAAGATCAGCTTGGCTATAAAGTGGATAAATACCGTGCCCCTGGATTTTCAATTAAAAGAAGCAACCTCTGGGCTTTTGAGGTGCTGGCAGAAACCGGAATACAAACCGATGCCAGCATATTTCCGGCGCTGCGGGCGCATGGAGGCATGCCTTCGTTTCCATACAACTACCCCTGCCTGGTTGAGCGCAACGGCATCACCATAAAAGAATTTCCTACAAACTACATCAACCTTGCAGGCATCCGTACCGTGCTCACCGGCGGCGGCTACTTCAGGTTCTGGCCCTACAGCGTAATCAGGCATTATACCAAAAGCGCCCCTTACGTGATGACCTATTTCCATCCCCGCGATTTCGATTTGGGGCAACCCGTTTTATCCGATTTCGGGCCCTACCGCCGTTTCAGGGCTTACTACGGGCTGAAAAGTTCACAGTCCAAACTGGAACAATGGATCAGGGAATTTAATTTCACTGACATGCGCACCGCCGAAGCTTCTATCGACTGGGCCACCGCTCCTGTCGCCAGGTTCTGACTAAATATTTCCTCATTTCTTCAGCCGTTCAGTACCAGGCAAGTTCTATCCGGTTATCAAAGCGAAAACTTTACTGCACCATAGTAAGCAGCCAACATACTGTTACAGGAACATCTTTATACAGATTATACAAACCGGCGATGTTGTAAAAATCAGGCAAAAAAAGACCTGCAAATAAAAATGACAAGATTTTATCTGTTAAAAAAATGTACATTTGTACTTTATTTCAGACTTGGATATTTTAACCCGGCACCTATTCATCCATCAGCATGCAAGCTTTTGATAACTTTTATTTTCATTTTTTTCAGCCACAGTATCGTATCGCTACTGCTTTTATAGTAGCTGCCATACTCAACTTTTATACAATCCCGGTCATCATCAGGATTGCACGTGCAAAAAAACTTTACGATTTTCCGGATGAAAGAAAGAACCACGGATCGAAAGTGCCCACGCTAGGCGGAATCGGTATTTTTCTGACTGTATCCATTGTTTGCCTTACTTTTATCAATACCTGCGGCCTGAACAGCAGCGGGGTTTCGGGTAGCCTTACCTCCCTCCCTCCTATTATTGCAGGCTTTACCATCATACTTTTTATCGGTATTAAAGATGACCTGCTCAATATTTCGGCCTGGAAAAAACTTCTTGCCGAAATCGTAGCCTTGTTCGTTCTGATTGTTGTGGGCGACGTTAGGCTCAACAGCATGCAGGGCATGTTTTATATTACCCACATCAGTTATTTGCAAAGTGTGGCTCTATCGTTGTTTGCAGGCATTGTAATTGTAAATTCATTTAATCTGATTGATGGCATTGATGGACTTGCGGCTTCAATAACCATGCTTGGAAGCCTTGTTTTCGGCACCTATTTCCTTTATACTTTCGAGTGGGAATATGCAGTGCTGGCATTTACCATACTGGGGGCTACTATACCGTTCTTTTTATATAATGCTTTCGGGCATACCAATAAAATATTTATGGGTGATACAGGGTCACTGATCCTGGGATTTGCCATGACGGTGCTTGTATTCCGGTTCAACACCATGAATAGCATGCAGAACATGAATATCCATTTTACTGCAGGCCCTGCATTTTCGTTCGCAGTTATTATTCTGCCCATGTTCGATACGCTCAGGGTTTTCTGCATACGGATTTTCAGGGGCGGAAGTCCATTTAAAGCAGATCGCCGGCATATACACCACATCCTGCTCGACCTCGGTTTTACGCACCTCAGGGCAACGCTGCTGCTCATACTGATAAACATAGGATTTATCGCATTTGCCTATTATTTCAATTACCTGGGCAATTCAATGCTTGTTTATATCATGATAGCTGTTGCAGCCTCGCTTTCGTGGCTGGCCATATGGCTTCGTCGGCGCAAACTGGTAGCCATGGCAGCATCAGAAAAAGAAATGTAACGAGCCGCCGCCTGACTGTAAATCGATTGCTTTATTTATCTTTACCCTCCGGGAGAAAGTTTGCTGACATCCGATAAAAGATGACCTGAACTTTTACGCGCAAAAGAAAAGTAATTTCCCTTTGTGGCAAGCCTACATTTATAACTGACACCAGCCTATGCCAAAACATATTTTTATCCCGCTCATACTGCTGCTTATTGTACCAACCCTGAGCCAGGGGCAGTACGTACCGCTCGAAAACCTGAACTACGACCGCATCACCCAACACTACATGGAAAAGAACAAGTCGTATATAGCATCGATAAAGCCTATGCTGATACAGGATTTTGACAGCGTAGCCGAAATAGAAGATGTACTTTATAAGGTGCCCGGAAATTCATCCAAAAAAAACACTTTTTGGTATCGCAAAATCTTCAGCGAGAACCTGATCCGCTACCGTACCAAGGATTTCAGCATTACAGCCGACCCGGTTTTTAACTTCGGAATTGGCTATGATTTTAAAGCTTCGAAAAACACATGGATAAATACCCGCGGGCTTTCGGTAACAGGTTTGCTGGGAAAAACGTTATCCTTTAATACCGAATTATACGAAACCCAGGCCGTGTTCGCATCCTGGCCTACCGATTTCATCAATGCAACAGGCGTGGTGCCCGGGCAGGGATCGGTGAAACCATTTAAAGAAACCGGTGTTGATTTCTTTAACAGCAACGGTTATGTGAGCTACAGCCCTTCGAGGTTTGTAGATATAACCATGGGCTATGGTAAAAATTTTATAGGTGAAGGATACCGTTCGCTGTTGCTGAGCGATGCCTCGTTTAATTATCCCTACCTAAAATTAACGGGCAATTTTAAAAGCGTGAAATACACGGTGCTGTATAACCAGTTTATCGACCGCAGCTCAAAGCTTTCGCCTGAATTCGGGTACGACCGCAAGTGGTCGACCATGCACTACCTGCAGGTGATGCTCTGGGGACGGCTGAACCTGGGTTTGTTCGATGCCATTGTGTGGGAAAATGCCGACTCGAC
>CAYNVK010000403.1:0-3894 GCA_964400395.1 uncultured Lentimicrobiaceae bacterium
ATGGATATTTTTAAATATTTAATGCATTGTATATCTGAATATTAACCCACTTATAACCCTTTAGATAATAAAGAATTAAGCCTGCATTTAAATTTAAAAATTTTAACTTTCAACTGGGCCAAACTGAGAAACCAGGTGGGGCGACAACCAAAATATCAGCTAAAACATGAATTTCAGTTCAGCATACTTCCTTCTTCCCAGCTTGCGCGATACTTTTACACTGCAAAAAGCAGAACAGATGCACTGAAATTTTAGGGAAATTATCAAACCCGTCAGAAATATTGAAATAACTGATATTCAAAACGTATACTGATTAAATACAAAGAAAAAGCAGTTCCACATGACAGGGTAAATATCATATGGAACTGCCCGGAACTGCTCAGGGGAGCCTGTTATTTTTCTTTCAGTATCAGCAGCCAGCCTTTAGCCGGATCAACAGGTATTTTCTGGTCGGGAGCAAACACTGCAGCCGGCTGAAAATCCTTAGCTTCAACAGCAGTTAGCACAGCTTTTTCGGGCGACATGCCCAGTGCTGCCCAGTTGATGGACAGCTTAACATCTGTTTTCTCTTTGGCCCAGCTGGCAATGGAAATCAGTGCTGACTTATCCTTTTTATATACAGTGCAGATTACCGCAGGGTTATCCGTTTTTACCGGGCAATCCGGCACCCAGTACCCAATCATATGGCTGCCTTTTATTCCGAAAGTATCCATTATTTTCCAAACCGAAGTCGGATCTCCTGCCCAGGGAAGGCGTGCTGTCATCCCATAAATCATACCGCGCCATGCGTTGCCGCCATCCTGCAGCATTTCGCCCATTAAGCCATAGGGTATTCCCGACATTTCGGTAAGCCAGTAATCAGGTTCGGAATTATAATTGAAATATTCGCCGAACCACAGGCGGTTTAAGTATGGGAAATGCTCAAGGTACAGGTTCGTGCTGCTGGCATATCCATCGTTTTTATTAAACTGGTTGGCCGAATGCAGGTCGATGATAGCCCCGTCGCGGTTGCGGTCGAGCACCTTACGAACGCGTTTCATGGTGGTACGGTCGAAGGCAACGTCATCAATATAAATCCCATCAATGCCTTCGTGAATGGCAAGCCAGTTGAGGCCTTCCACGTAAAAATTGTGCCAGCGCGATACCCCGCTGTTTACTACAGCCGCATCTTTTAATTCGGGTACAAACCAGGCAGCAATATAATTGGAATCGAGGTGTTCCTGAAGCCACGAAAAACCGTTGCCTTTGCCGTGCGAAAGCACTTCATCGCCCAGGCTTCGCAGCATAAACATCTCGGGCGCTTTGTTGGTAAGCTCGCGCACGGTATAGTAAATCTTAACCTTCAGATCTTTCGAGTGGCCTTCGTCAATGTACTTTTTCATTTCGGCCGGGCGAAGGAACGGGTAGTTTATAAACGGGTTAATAGCATTGGCATGATGCACATTAACCGTATTGGCGCCCGTTTTCACGATGGTATCGATGGGTTTAAATGAATGGTAAAAACGTGTATTCCACTGCCAGTCGGTATTTATGGGGCGGAAAGGTGTAATGAGCAACCTGAAATTAAAGTGCAGTTCCTGTCCTTTTTTAAGCGAACGCTGGCCTGAGAATGCTTTAACCAGGTACTGGTCGCCGGTATGCGATGTGTTGAAACCGCCTTTGCCATTGTTAAACCACGATGGAGGCATATTGAGCGGCTTGCTCAGGTAAAAATTGGTGTTGAGCGGGCGAACATAATTCTCGTCCTTCAGGCTGGTTTGCATCCCTGCGTTTACTTTTCCAACCCAGAGTGCATCCTGGTTTTTCTGCTGGTCCCAGTTCCAGTTGAAAGTTTCCGGACGTTTGCCGCCGTGAACGCCAAGACCCATCATCATTTCGGCAACTTCGTTACGATAAGGAATTTCGAGGCGTATGTCGTTAACATCCATATCGTGTTTGGCTGCCAGGGTTACCTGGTACTCGATACATCCGTCAAATTCGGCCTGGGCTGAAAGTATCATTTCAAAATCGGCCGACTGCGCTTCCGAACTCCAGGCTATGGCGCCTTCGGCTTTTTTACTGAAAACAAAATCGCCAGCGCTGAATTTCTGCTGCGATTTATCGGTATTGTCAATTACCAGTTGAACCGGGCCAGCCAGCATTTCGAGAGGCTTTTCGGAAAGCCTGGTCATTTCAATATCGAAGAAACTCTGTATGGACGAAGGCATTCCCAGGTCGTTGAGGGTTACTTTACGGCCGAGCAGTGAAATGGTTTTGCCTGATACCGTCATGGGTGTGTATGGCGGAACAATGCCATCGTCGAAGGCAAGTTTCGAATTCAGCCACTTCAGCCTCGACAAATTAGCAGGATCATCAAAGCCACTGTTAACAATCTGCTGATTTTTAACTACCAGGTTCAATTTGAAAGTCGAAGGTTTTTCATTGCCGGCCACCACCGTAACATCGGCGGTATAAGTACCCGGAACCACGTCGGCTGGTAACTGGATTCCGCACCAGAAAGCCTGTACTTTTCCCTGGGGCACCGAAACAACTTTTTCAAAATATTCGCCATCGGAATTGTAGCCTTCGGTATTAAAACAGGTAAAATTTTCGGCTTTGATGATATTGGCGCCATTTTTCAGATCCGAGAATCTGATTTCGGCACGCTGAAACGATTTGGTAATGGCCCACAAACCAGCCTGGAAGGTAAAATATTCACCTTTCTGAACCGTGTCAGCAAAAACTGACTTTGGTCCTCCCAGCGCCCAACGCTGTGGAATGTCATCGGTCATGCGGATTGAATACTCCCGGTTTTCGGGAAAAACCAGGTACGAAGCACCCGGATTTTTCTTTTTCAATGCAGTTAGTTCAGTGGCCGAGGCAATCACCTCCATGGGATAAAAGGAATTAAAAGCATCGATGGATTGGATTTCCTTGGCCGTTACTTTCTGAAATTTAGCCAGTTGTGCCGCAGGCAGCGGAAGTTTCGACAGCTTGTTTTTTTCGACCCACGAACGATCAGCCAGGTTTTTCGGCTCATTGTAATACACCTTGGGATAATTCCCCTTGCTCATAACATGCGGCATGTAATAAAAATAATACACCCCGGCCGAAGGAGCCTGGAATATAAACTCGCCAAACTCGCGGTTTATAGTAAGCCTTACAGCATTTTTAACCTGCTTGCCGGTGGTAGCATCAACAATTACAACATCAATTTTTTCGGGATGATGATCGCGCCGGCGCCAATCGATATGCGCCAGCAGGGCGTTGGAACGGGCTGCCACCTTTACCACAGCCCTGTGATTACCCAGGGAATCGACATTCCAGGTACCTGTGCCGTATTTCAGAACCTGTGCCTCCAATGCATTGCCTAAACCAATCAGGGATAGTACAGTTAAAAAGAAAATTTTCATGCTTTTCATATGCTGGTTGTTATGGTTGATTGTATTTTAGTATTCAAACTTTTGTATGCCTGCAAAACAGGATTGTATCGGATGTTAAAATCCAAAAACCTTCGAAAGTTTAACCATCAGGCCGAAGTCGTTATCGCTCCAGCTTGCCTGGTAAGGATCGGTAAATTTAACCTGATCTGTTTCATTTTCGATGTTCAAGGCCAGGGATTTGTTCCCTGAATAAACAGCTTCGGTCCAGCGTGTACTCTTTTCGCCTTTTTTTGACACAGCAACCGCATTCACCAGGTTATCGGCTTTTACCTTTTCACCATTTTTTCGCAGCAGATATGCTGATAACAAGTTAGCGGATCCCTCGGCTTGAAAACCTTTAGTTGCAGGGTAGGCCATAATCCTGTTTTCAAGTTCAGCAGCCTTTTTGGTATTTTTCATCCTGTTCATGCACAACATCTCCAGGAAATCGGGTAACCGTTCATCCACATCGTAAGGTTTGCCAACACCCAGA
>CAYNVK010000404.1:0-3888 GCA_964400395.1 uncultured Lentimicrobiaceae bacterium
ATCGATTGGCTGGCCCGGGACCTGGGCGAGGTTAAAGCCAATTTTATATTGCCAGTTCCCTGCAAGTTCGATGCGACTACCTGCATTTAAACTCAGATTAATCTTTGCAGGATCGCCATAAATGCCTCCTCCGCCCCCGGAATCGAAAACCCTGACTGTAATAACAGCTTTACCGCTTTTTACCAGTTTTGCCGGAATTGTGTAGGTTCTATCCAGATTCCATCCTACAGTAGCCCCTATTTCGACACCATTATAAAACGTAATATCATCGTCATCAATCATATCGAGCGACAGCTTTAACTCCTGGTTCTGCCAGTTAGCCGGGATATTCACTGTTTTGCGTAACCAAACTACACCATCGAAATTATTCAGCCCCTTGTCTTCCCACGAACATGGTATTTCCATCGTTTTCCAGTTGGCATCTACAAAATTCACATCCGTCCAGATTGCTTTCCCGTTCTGATAGCCTTTATCAGCTTTTATTAACCCACCGCGCCACACAGCCAGTTGCTGCTCATAGTTTGAATTCGAATTAATTCCTTTTTCATTGATTTTTTCAATATTCACAACCGCAGTACTAAAATCGGGCATTGTTTTGAGCATGCTGCCACTTGTCCAGGCTTCGGCAATGGTTCCGCCCCAGGAAGTATTTATAAGCCCGATCGGGATTTTTAAATCATGGTACAAGGTAGCACCGAAAAAATAGCCAACCGACGAAAATTCGGCAACCGTTTGAGGCGAGCATGAAACCCAGCCTCCTGCAGCCACGCTGAGGTCGGTAAGCGGCTGCGTGCTTGTTACCTTGTTTACCTGCAGCAGCCGGATATCGGGATAGTTAGCCGCGGCAATTTCCTGCTCATAATTCAGTATTTTCCCCCAGCCGGCCAGGGGCATTTCCATATTCGATTGTCCTGAACAAATCCATACTTCGCCAATCATTACATTGTGCAAAACCAACGGAGTGCCATCGCTTACTTCGATTGTAAACGGGCCGCCATAGGATGGAGTCGTAACCTTTGTTTCCCAGGTACCATTGCTGCTTACGGCAGTTTCATAAACTTTCTGATCCCAGGAAGTTACTATTTTCACGTTTTTGGCAGGTGAAGCTGTTCCCCAGAAAGAAACATTTGATTTTTGCTGTAATACCATATTGTCGGAGAAAACCGCTGGCATTTTCACGATAGCTTTGGTAGTTAAAACCATCAGGAGGCAAATAATAAACAGAAGGAAACGATTTTTACTCATGTTGTTGGTTCTTTGGTGATAGCGTTAACGGTGAGGGTAATTATTTTCAATCTTGCCAAAGGTATGAAAATATAGATGTTCGGTTAATCAACCGATTCAACTATTACACTTGCCTCTTTCAACCAGGGAGAAGTAAATTTTATGGTAATTTTTCCTGTTTTACCAGTTGCCTGGATGTAAGCAATCAACTGTCCTTGATAAACCCGTTGCACATTATCCGAATAATTGCCCATATCCGAATTGTTGCTGGCTTCCAGACCCAGCAGCGTTGCAGGCCCCTGGAGGGTACACTTCAGTTCATTATCCGATATCATTACCGGGATGCCTTTCTCGTCAACTACCTGCACGGTTACCTGCGCAAGTCCTTTCTCTTTTTTAACCGAAGCAACATCCGAAGCCACAACCAGCGCATAAGGACTACCCGACGACTGTATTGAATAACTGCATGTCTGCCTGTTGGCCTGGTCCATTCCTATTACTTCAAGTTTCCCGGCCTGGTATGGAATATCCCAGTAAATAATTCCGGTTGTATCATTTAAGCCCCTGGTTTCACCAACCTGGTTTCCATTCAGCATTAATTTCGAAAGCGGGGCGTTGGTATAGCAAACTACCCGGATATTTTCACCTTCCTTGTAATTCCAAACGGGCCAGGCATCCATGGACACATGATTTTTATCAGCAGGTGCCGGATATGTTCCGATGTAAGTTACCGGTTTTGAACTCCACAGTGCTTCGCGGAAATGGCCTCGGGGCTTTAAAAATCCGCCAAAATTAAACAGCCCTGAGTAAAAGCCACGCGATGGCCAGGTGCCCGATTCGCCCAGGTAATCAATGCCTGTCCACAGAAACTGGCCAAAAACATATTCATTGTCGCGCACCGCTTTCCACGATGCCATGCTGTGACCGTTTTCACTTCCAAAAATTACGCGGTTCGGGTATTTTACATGATCCTGCGCATAGCGGTCTTCGGTATAATTATACCCGGTAATATCCAGTGCAAACGGATAGTCCGTTTCGTTCGACATCACCACTCCTGCCAGGGCTGCCGTTACCGGGCGCGATGTATCGAGTGAGCGCACAATGGCGGTAAGGCGTTTTGCAATACCGCCCAAACGTTCGGCTTTCGGGCTATCAGGTTTGTATCCGCCATGCATAGGCTGGTTAATGTTGGCATGATCGAGCACCGGGTGCGAATACGGGTCGTTGGGATAATCGACTTCGTTACCGACGCTCCACATAACAACGGATGCATGATTGCGGTCGCGTAAAACCATATCCGCTAAATCCTTGTCGCTCCATTCTTCGAAAAATGCAGCCGATCCCTGGAATTCAGGTGTACCATTATTCCAGCCGGTAATCCACTTGCGTTTTGGAAATTCCCATTCGTCGAAAGCCTCATCCATTACCAGCAGCCCGATTTCGTCGCAGAGCTCATACACCTCGGGAGCCTGAGGATTGTGGCTCAGGCGGATGGCATTACAGCCCATTGCTTTCAGGTTGATCAACCGCCGTTTCCAAACTTCGCGGGGCACGGCAGCTCCCAGGCAGCCTGCATCATGATGGATACAAACACCCTTCACTTTTGTCCATACGCCATTCAGTGCAAATCCCTTATTGGCATCGAAGGTGAGTGTCCGAAGCCCGATTTGCTGTTCGTTCTGGTCGACAATAATGCCATCCTGCTTAACGATGGTTCGCAGCGTGTACAAATTGGGTTGCTCCAACGACCATCGTTTCGGGTTGGGAATGGAAATATTCTGTGTAAAGGAGGCTTTTGCGTTAGCATCCACTTTCAGTTTTTTTGAAGAAGCTACCTGCGTTTTCCCGGTAACAGGATCAGTAATTTCATACGAAATCTGAATACCAGCGCCAACCGGTAACTCATTTTTTAAGGTTGTTTGGATGGTAACATCCGCTTTCTTATCTGTTATTGTGGCGGCTTTGAAATAAACGCCCCACAAATCGAGATGCACGGGCGAAGCGTAAACCAGGTATGTATCGCGATAAATTCCTGAGCCAGTGTACCAGCGCGAATCCCGCTCCAAAGAGTGATCAACACGCACCGAAATCACATTCTTTTGCCCGAATTTGATATACGGGGTCAGGTCGTACATAAACGATATGTACCCATTGGGTCGTTTCCCGACCGAAGTGCCGTTGATAAACACTTCGCTTTGGTTATAAACGCCCTCGAAATAAATAAATACTTTCCGGCCCTTTTCACTTTCGGGGACTTCGAATGTTTTCCGGTACCAACCGATACCACCGGGCAAATAACCCGTACAACTTGCCCTGTCGGGGCTGTAGAGGCCTTCCACGCTCCAGTCGTGCGGCACATCGAGCATTCGCCAGTGCGAATCATCCAAACCCGGTTTTGAGCCTTCTTTTACGTCCGACAAGATAAACCGCCAGTTTTGGTTAAAATTTACAGCAGTTCCAAATTGAGGTTTAGCGCTTGCCGCGATGGTGACCCATAAAATGATGGATGTGGCAATTATCTTTTTCAAATTCATATTTTTCAGGATTTAATGATTCTTTTTCACTTGTGTTTATTATCCTGCTATTGCAGATGCAGTTTCAGCGGGTAAATATTTTTTCGGTGCTTTTTGTTCCGTTATCATACATGGTAATAACCAGGAAAAG
>CAYNVK010000405.1:0-3879 GCA_964400395.1 uncultured Lentimicrobiaceae bacterium
CTGAGTAATAAACCTGAAAATAAAGAAAGCAGGAACTTATGAAATGGTTTCATACACTGTAAATAGGTATGCAAAGGTAGGAAAAGCAGGGAGATGTGAGAATGCGATAATGCGATAATGTGATAATGCGGGAATGAAGTAATTTCGTAAATCAGTATATTAGCAAATTAACCAAATCGCCCATAATACTCATTGCAACAATAATAGAGAACAGGTCAAATTTTTCTTTATAATTGTGGCATTATTAATGCTTATTAATAGCAAATATTTGCAATTATCAGAAACTGATATTCTGAAATGAAACATTAATGCTATTTTAAATTTATAAATCAGGATTGTTCTTTATGCAAAAAGAGATCGCAGAAAATTGAAAGACAACAATTTATGCAGGTATAACAGGTTTTATATTTATTCTGGTTTTTCCAAATATTATTAAAAGGCTGAATTTTTTAACACCCGGCTCATACGTTCTCGGGTACATAGTAGCTTTAACTACTTTTTGTGTTATATTATTAGTCAGCAAAGGTAACTTGAAGAAATTTGGTTTTATAGGATTCCGATTTTCTACTTTAGTAAGGCCGATGCTCTTAATTTCAATATTTGCTATTTCAACTAATCTTTTAAATAAATACATATTAAAATTTCATGGAGTAGTAGTTGACAAACCTAATAACATGCTAAATTTCTTTTTAATGGCATTCATTATTCTTCCAATATCCGAAGAATTACAGTTTAGAAGTCTATTGCAATCAACGATTCAAAACCTCAAATGGAAGATTTTAAAAATCAGGAATCTGCAATTTGCTTTCCCCGTTCTTTGCTCGGCTTCACTTTTTGGTTTAATGCATCTTACAAATATATTCAGAGGAGCTAGTTTGAATTTTACAATTTTCAATGCATTCTCAGCATTTATCGCCGGATTAATTTTTGGTTACTATAAGGAAAAAACCGGAAGTATCTTAATTTCAATAATTTTGCATGCATTCGGAAATCTCATGGCTTTTATCACATCCTTCCTTTTTTAATTACAAGGTCATTAGTTATATCTAATATTATTCATGATGTTACAAAATACCTTTGCTCGGGAGCGCTTGCAGCGCGTGCGGCATAGCTCAAAATATCTCCTCCGCTTTGATTTTTGAGTCAGATTTGTGAAATATTACTACTGTATGTCTGGCAGATATAGAATACTCAAAGGCGATGATGCATATTTTGTTACTTTCCCTTTAACTGATTGGATTTGTTACCAGATATGCTCAAATGCCATCCCTGGTAAAGGTAATTTTGTTAGTTTGTGTTGAGTACAGGATGGACGTATCGCACGCGATGCAAACACGCGCGAGCCAGGATGTGATAATTCGATAATGTGGGAATGTGATAATGCGATTATTTGTAAATTATCCTTGCATCATTTTTCGTAATGTAAGCAGACAAAGCATAGATAAACAGCTATTTAACTTACCCTCAGCAACCGATACGGAACATAAAAAAAGGGTTAACGCTATGCTAACCCTTTTCTCAACTAACTGATTTATTTATTACGAAAGCCCAATGGTTTCAACTCCTGAAGTTGACCACTCGTAGCTGTAAAGCCCATCGAGTAATCGTTTGTGTTTTTCCTCAGCTGTAAGTACGTTGTATTTTTCCTTTTCAGCTTCAATTTTCCTGCGTTTTTCTTCCTCCACAGCGTGGATTTCGTTGAGATATTTGGTTTCCATACGCCGTTTCAGGAAATCGCTGGCCACCGAAGGGAAAAGCTCTAACAGCAGTTCATCTCTTTCGGTAAGGGCCAGTTTAACACCGCCATATTCCTCAAAAACCGGGTTATCCTGTTTTTTGTAAAATCTGGTGTCGTAAGGTGTTTCTTCTTTTACACCGGCAATCTTATACCTGAATTCAGGATCAACAGGCACGGGAGTGTGTCCGTACGAACCTTTCACCAGGTTTACATATTGAATAGACTTAGTGGTGTACATAGGCAGACCCTTCGATTCGTCGATGGCGCAGTTCACAGCCTGCGCGCCAACAATCTGGCTGGTAGGCGTAACCAGCGGCGGGCAGCCTGATGCAAGCCTTACCATGGGGATAAGTTCCATAGCACGGGGCAACAGTTTTTCTACCTTAAGCTGTTTAAGCTGGGCCGTCATATTCGAATACATACCTCCGGGAACTTCGGCAACGCGAATTTTGTCATCCGGCTCGGGGAATCCAAACCAGCTCTCGATACGCTGGCATACATCCAGAAGTTCCTGTTCTTTATCTGCTTTTGCGAAGGCAATTGCCATTTCAAGCATCTGGTCGATATCTTTTGGAAGCTTATCGGTAAGGATATTGAATTCGCGTGGAGCTGCGTAGTTATCGAACTGTTTAAGTTCCTGCCTGATGATGCGCAGTTCCTTATCAATTGTTACTACACGCTCCAGATTTACTCCGGTTTCGATATTCATTTTGTCGCAAAGCAACTGTATGATTTCAAAACAAGGGGCCGCACTTCCGCCTGCAAAGCTGAGTATAGCTGTATCAAGAATATCAACTCCATTTACAATGGCCATCAATGCCGATGCCAGACCGTAACCGGGCGTACAGTGCGTATGGAAGTCAACCGGAACGGTAACATTCGATTTCACCATGCGTACCAGGTTTCCGATAGCATTAGGCGTAATAAGACCCGACATATCCTTTATCGTGATCATGTCGGCACCCATTGCCTGCAGGGTAAGCGCTTTTTCGAGGAAATACTCCTGGGTAAATATTTTTGAAGGCAAAGGTTTAGCGTGAAACAACGCCTTTATCTTTTCGCGTTTTGTAAACTTAGGATCAACCGTATACACCAACACACAGTCGGCAACGCCTCCATGAGCTTTCACCGATTTAACGGTTGATCGGATATTGTCCAGGTCGTTCAGCGCGTCGAAAATACGCATGATGGTAAGCCCTGATTCAATTGAGTTTTTCACAAAACCGTCAATTACTTCATCGGGGTAAGGGTTGTAACCAAATAAATTGCGCCCGCGCGATAAAGCAGTTAACGGAATATCCGGACCCAATGCTTTACGGATGCTTTCGAGCCTGTACCAGGGATCCTCGTCCAAATAACGCATGATTGAATCAGGTACTGCACCTCCCCATACTTCGAGTGCATAAAAACCTGCATCTTTATAGGCCGGCAGGGTACGTTCAACCTGTTTTTGATTCATACGTGTGGCAAACAGTGATTGTTGCCCGTCGCGTAGCGTAACATCACGTATCAGAAGCTTTTTTTTCATGATAATAAGAGTTGTAAAAATTAATATCCGATACCAAAATCAAAGTTCAAGTAACTGGTATAGAATATTTTTGATCATTTTATTGTTATTCTATTAACAATCGTTTCTGTTATTCAAATAACAATGCAAAATTATCAATTATCAGATTATGTCTTACAATAATTGAAAAATAAATATTTCCGAATTAGATGTGTTTAAAAAATCAGAATATCATGACACAGCTATTTGATTTTAAGTAATTTCGCCAGCAGATTTTAATCCAAAATTTTTAAGCCATGACAAAAAACTTCTTCCGTTTCATGCTTCCGCTTGCTTTGGTAATTGCTTTATGGAGCAGTTGCAAACAAAAAACAGGAGCTGACAATGCAGCAAACGACACAACCAACATGAGCCCTATGCAGAAAAAAGTTAACGAGTATGCAGTGGTTAAACTTACCACAGATCTGAGTAAGCTAACTGAAAAAGAAAAGCAGATGATCCCGATACTGCTTGATGTGGCACAGATAATGGATGATGTTTTCTGGGAGCAGACCTGGGGTAATAAAAATGCGCTGCTGGATACCATAAAAGATCCATACACCAGGCAGTTCGCCGCCATTAACTACGGCCCCTG
>CAYNVK010000406.1:0-3857 GCA_964400395.1 uncultured Lentimicrobiaceae bacterium
GAACGTGCCCTCGAAAGCGGTATTCAGGCAGTAGTTTTCGACCGTAACGGTTATCTGTATCACGGTAGAGTTAAAGCCCTGGCTGATTCAGCCAGAGAAGGTGGCATCAAATTTTAATTACAGCTATGGCAAACGTAAACACAAACAGAGTAAAATCGAGCGATATCGAATTAAAAGACAGGCTCGTCGCCATTCAGCGCGTTACTAAGGTTACCAAAGGCGGTCGTACATTCACTTTCTCAGCTATTGTTGTAGTTGGCGACGAAAACGGAGTTGTAGGACATGGTCTTGGTAAAGCAAAGGAAGTTCAGGCTGCAATTGCTAAAGGAATTGAAGATGCCAAGAAAAACCTGGTTCGTGTACCTGTTCTTAAAGGAACTATACCTCACGATCAGTTAGGAAAATACGGCGGAGCGCTTGTTTTCATGAAACCCGCAGCTGCCGGTACCGGAGTTATAGCCGGTGGTGCTATGCGTGCAGTACTCGAAAGCGTTGGCGTAAAGGACGTATTGGCCAAATCAAAAGGCTCATCAAATCCTCATAGTGTTGTTAAAGCAACCATCGAAGGCCTTTGCAAATTAAAAGATGCTCATGCTGTTTCGCAGCTTCGTGGTATCAGTATGGATAAAGTATTTAACGGTTAACCACTAATTTTATAGCGCGATGAGAAACGTGAGAATCACACAGATTAAAAGTGGTATCAAACAACCCGAACGTCAAAAACGTACGCTGCGTGCCCTGGGAATCACTAAAATGAACCGCCCTGTTGATCATGTAGCTACCCCACAGATTGAAGGCATGATTAAAGCAATCAGCCATTTATTGAAAGTGGAAGAAATTTAATTGTAAATCTGTCATAGAAAGCATATAACATGGATCTAAGTAATTTAAAGCCGGCAGAAGGCGCTACTAAAGCGGAGAAACGAATCGGACGTGGCCAGGGTTCAGGTCGTGGCGGAACATCCACACGCGGACACAAAGGTGCCAAATCCCGTTCAGGTTACAAGCACAAACGTGGTTTCGAAGGAGGTCAGATGCCTTTATTCCGCCGTGTACCTAAAGGAGGCTTCAGAAACATTAACAGAGTTGAATATACTGGTCTGAATATTGACGTACTGCAAAAACTTGCTGAATCAAGTAATATTACCGTAATTACCCCCGATATTCTCAGGGAAAACGGCCTGCTTGGTAAAAACGACCTGCTCAAAGTACTGGGCCGTGGCGAATTGAAAGCAAAACTCAATGTATCAGCCAATGCTTTCTCCGAGAAAGCAATTGCAGCTATCGAATCTGTTGGTGGAACTGTTATTAAACTCTGAACTTAATGAAACGCTTCATTCAGACAATAAAAAACATTTATAAGATCGACGAACTCCGTAAAAGGATCGGCTATACTTTAGGCCTTATCCTGATCTACAGGTTCGGATCATATGTTACCATTCCGGGCGTTGACCCCCAGCAGCTGCTTGCACTGCGTAACCAGTCATCATCCGGATTACTTGGATTGCTTAATATGTTCTCCGGTGGAGCTTTCAGCAATGCTTCTATTTTTGCCCTGGGTATCATGCCTTACATTTCAGCATCTATCGTTATTCAGCTGCTGGGTATGGCTATACCTTATTTCCAGAAATTACAGAAAGAAGGCGAAAGCGGACGTAAAAAAATTAACCAGATTACCCGTTACCTCACTGTAGTTATTACTGCACTGCAGGCTCCGGGTTACATCGCCAATCTAACTTCTCAGCTTCCTGCCACTGCTATTACACCATTCGACCCCAATGTTACTTCACCTTCGGTATTCTTCTGGATATCTTCAGTTGTTGTTCTTGTTTCGGGTACCATGTTTGTAATGTGGCTTGGTGAAAAGATTACTGACAAGGGTTTGGGTAATGGTATCTCTCTTATCATCATGGTGGGTATTATGGCCAGGTTGCCATTCGCACTTTTCAGCGAACTGGTTGCCCGTATGGAACAAAAAGGAGGTGGCCTGGTACTTTTCATCGTTGAGATAGCAGTGCTGGTTATGGTTGTTCTGTTGTGTATTTTACTGGTTCAGGGCACACGCAAGATACCGGTACAATATGCAAAACGCGTTGTAGGTAATAAACAATATGGTGGCGTTCGTCAGTATATACCTTTAAAAGTTAATGCTGCCGGTGTAATGCCAATCATTTTTGCGCAGGCTATCATGTTTCTGCCATTAACCATTGCCGGTTTTGCCAGCAGCGAAAGCCTTCAGGGTTTTGCCGCAACCTTTACCAACATCAACGGTTTCTGGTATAACTTTACCTATGCCATACTCATTATTGTTTTCACATACTTCTATACAGCTATCACGGTTAATCCTAACCAGATGGCAGAAGATATGAAGAAGAATAATGGTTTTATTCCTGGTGTTAAACCTGGTAAAAAGACTGCCGATTTTATTGATTCGGTAATGTCGAAAATTACTTTCCCCGGTTCATTGTTCCTTGCGCTGGTAGCTATTATGCCTGCTTTAGTTCGTATGGGTGGAGTAAGTACACAGTTTGCACAGTTTTATGGTGGAACGTCCTTGCTTATCCTTGTAGGAGTGGTATTGGATACGTTACAGCAAATTGAAAGTCACTTGTTGATGCGTCACTACGAAGGTTTAACAAAATCGGGTCGTATTAAGGGACGCAGTGCTGCAGGCGCATTTTAAGCAGTTGTAAAACTGAAGTAATGGCCCTGATAAAAACAGAATTAGAAATTGAACGCATACGCAACAGTTCTTTACTTGTTGGAAAAACGATAGCGGAAGTTGCCCGGCATATTAAACCCGGTGTTACTACACTTGCTCTCGATAAAATAGCTGAGGAGTTTATCCGCGACCATAAAGCAAAACCTGCTTTTAAAGGATACCACGGATACCCTGCAACGCTTTGTATATCGGTGAATGAGATAGTTGTACATGGCATACCAGGCAAACGCGAACTGAAAGAAGGTGATCTTGTTTCAATTGATTGCGGTACTGTTATTGATGGATATTATGGCGATTCGGCCTTTTCCTTCGGGATTGTGCCGATGGCTACAGAAGTTGAACTTCTGATGCAACGCACCCATCAGTCATTGCTTAAAAGTATTGCATCAGTTACAGCAGGAAAAAGGGTAGGAGATATTGGTTACGAAGTACAAACCTATGTTGAAAACTTCGGTTATTCAGTAGTTCGCGACCTTGTAGGGCATGGTTTAGGAAGTAGCCTTCACGAAAAGCCTGAAGTACCGAATTACGGACGGCGGGGAACAGGTCCAAAACTGGAAGCAGGAATGGTGATTTGTATTGAGCCGATGATAAACCTGGGAACCAGGCAGGTAATGCAGGAAAACGATGGATGGACGATACGGACCATGGACAGAAAACCCTCGGCACACTTCGAACACGCTATTGCAATAACTAACAATGGGGCAGATATACTGTCGAGTTTCAGTGAAATTGAACAGGTTAATAATCCTGACATCATAATAACTAGGTAATAAATGGCAAAACAACTTGTAATTGAGCAGGACGGTATAGTGAAGGAGTCACTAGGTAATGCTATGTTCCGGGTTGAACTTGAAAACGGGCACATGATCATTGCGCACATTTCAGGTAAAATGAGGATGCACTACATTAAAATTCTTGTAGGTGACAGAGTCAAAATTGAAATGTCGCCATACGACCTCAGCAAAGGAAGAATAAACTTCCGTTATAAATAAAGAATAATCACCTTTAAGAAATAACACAAGCAATGAAAGTTAGAGCATCAGTTAAGAAAAGAACACCTGATTGCAAGATTGTACGCAGGAAAGGGAGAATCTATGTGATTAACAAAAAGAATCCCAAGTACAAACAAAGG
>CAYNVK010000407.1:0-3853 GCA_964400395.1 uncultured Lentimicrobiaceae bacterium
CAATCCAACCTGGTTTATATTCGCTGGATTATGGCTTCGAATACCGATATTAAAGGTGGCCTGGTATCGGCAGCAGGCGTATCAAAAATTGATGATATCATTATAACCGGAATGCCCATTACAGGTGTACCTGATCGGAAACCAGCTGCCAGCTTATATACTTTCCCCAATCCTTCATCATCATCCTTTACAGTGAACATGCCCGAAGGAACTACTGAATTGGCGATTTACAATGCAAACGGGCAGTTGGTGTTTAAAACAATCCCAGGTGGTGAAATGCTAAAGGTAGAAGATAAATTACCCGCTGGCTTGTATTTTATTAAAGCCACACAAAAAGACAAAGTGAAGCTGATAAAACATATCGTGAAATAACCTTCAACGATTATTGTGCGAATGCCGGTAAGCTGCAAGTGTTTACCGGCATTTTATTTTTTACAGTGAAAACAGCAAATACAGGAACCCGAATAAAATACAAGCCCAAATATTATTGCCATTTTGTACCTAAAGCTTTTGTACATTTAGCGTGCAATTTAAAATTGTTATCTAAAAATCACGCATATGAAACTACTTGGCCTTGCCCCCATGCTTTGGACAAAACACCTTAACCTTTCGGTGGGTTATTATACCAACATCCTGAAATTTAACTGCGACGAAATGAACGAAGAACTGGGCTGGGCATCCCTAAGCCGCGACAATATACAGGTAATGCTGGCAGTACCCAAACAACATCCCGAATTTAAAGCGCCTCAGTTTACCGGTACCATTTACATACATACTGACGATGTGGAAAAAATCTGGAAAGAACTCAAGGACAAAGTGGAAGTAGTGTACCCCATTGATAATTTTGAAACCGGCATGCGCGAATTTGCCATTTACGACTGTAATCGGTACATCCTGCAATTCGGCCAGGAAATTGATATTAATAAATTGAAATAATCGGGAAGCGTAATTAAAAATGCATCAAGGTTTTTGTTCCGGTTTATGTTGCATTCATCCGACTGCAGCCGGAACTGAAGAAAGTTCAGCGGAACCTGAAAACATAGCTGCGTTCACCGAAAGACTTACCCATCAATCAAAAAGCAAAAACTTAGATGGATTAATGGAAGATTAAACTTGCCGGCGTAACTGGCCCTCAGCCTGTGTAAAAGCTACCGAATTTAAAGGAAGTACCGGAGTGGGTCTCTTAAGCATTGATATACTATTACCCTAATAATCAGCATTTTGTTTAAGCATTTTTGCCAAGCACTTCGGGAAATCGGAGTGTTTATTTTTTTTGTTTAATTATTTTAATTTTTCATTAAACAATAATCTTCATTATCTGTTTTAATCTTGTATTGAAAGCACTTGTATTAAGTTTAATTTGAAGCAGCAAATTGTAGTTTGGAGAAAGGCCTGGATGAAGGAACCGGCACAACCCAGATTTTTGAAACTTCAAATAAATGGCACAAGAAAAGCCTCGATACATTAACAACGAGTAAAACATTAACAATCAGCAAATTTTAAAAAAAATGAAAGACATAAATGCAATCGGGCTCGACAGTAGCAAAGCCAGGCTTTTAGCCGAAAAACTCAATGAACTTTTGGCAAATTACTCCATATTTTACCAGAACACCAGGGGCTACCACTGGAATATTAAAGGGGAGAAATTTTTCGAGCTTCACCTGAAGTTTGAAGAACTTTACAACGACCTGTTCCTGAAAATTGACGAAGTTGCCGAAAGAATTCTAACCTTGGGCTATACACCGGTGCACAATTTTTCTGATTACCGGTCTGCTTCAACCATCAAAGAAAGCGAACAGGTTAGCAATGGCATTGTTGCTGTTGGAGAAATACTGAACGCTTTGCGCACTATTATTATCCTGCAGCGCGATATACTCCAGTTGTCGGCCGACGCGGGCGACGAAGGAACCAACGCCCTGATGAGCGACTACATCCGTTTGCAGGAAAAATCGGTTTGGATGTATTCTGCATTTTTAAATAAAAATTCAGATCAATAAAACAATTACCGGTATCAAGCAGCAACATGCAGGTGCAGCAAGGAATGAAAGCATATTAATAAAGTTGAATTTCAAATGAAAATTTTACTCACAGGTGTAACCGGGTACATTGCACAGCGACTGCTGCCTGTATTGCTGCAAAACGGCCACCATGTAGTATGTTGTGTACGCGACAGGAATCGTTTTAATTCAAAAAAATATGCTTCCCAACCATTAACCGTTATCGAAGCTGATTTCCTGAACAAGGAAAGCCTTGACGCGATTCCGGCCGATATCGACCTGGCTTTTTACCTGATCCATTCCATGTCGACGCAATCCGGCGATTTTGAGTCGATGGAGCAGGTTTGTGCCACCAACTTCCGCGACAGCATTCAGAAAACAAATGCCCGCCAGGTAATATACCTGAGTGGTATTGTTAACGAATCGGAGTTATCGAAACACCTGTCGTCGCGCAAAAATGTGGAAAGCATACTTGCCGAAGCATCCTTTGCGCTAACAACCTTAAAAGCAGGCATTATTGTGGGCTCGGGCAGCGCTTCGTTCGAAATTATCCGCGACCTGGTTGAAAAACTTCCGGTTATGATAACCCCTCGCTGGCTCGAGACCAAATGCCAGCCCATAGCAATCCGGAATGTGATACAGTTTTTGGTAGGCGTTATCGGCAATACCGAAACCTACAATAAAAGCTACGATATAGGCGGACCTGATATTTTGAGCTACAAGCAGATGCTGCTTCGCTTTGCTGCCATCAGGAAACTGAAAAGAACCATTATTGTAGTTCCTGTTATGACGCCCAAAATATCATCGTATTGGTTATATTTTGTAACGGCTACATCGTTTGCACTTGCCAAAAACCTGGTTAACAGCATGAAAGTAGAAGTTATCTGCCAGCCAAACAATTTAGCCGCCATGCTTGGGATAACCTTAATTGATTATAATACCGCTATCCGGCTGGCGTTTGATAAAATTGAGCAAAACCAGGTTATTTCGAGCTGGAAGGATGCCCAAACCAGCAATGTACTTCAGAAAGGCATTTCGCAATTTATTGAAATACCCGTAAATGGCTGTTTTAAAGATACCAGGAAAACAGAAGTAGCGAACAGCCAGTCGGCACTGAACAAAATATGGTCGATAGGAGGCAATACCGGCTGGTATTACGGCAACTGGCTATGGGGAATGCGTGGGTTTATGGATCGGCTTGCAGGCGGTGTGGGCATGAGGCGGGGCAGAAAAAGCGATACCGAAATTTCTGCCGGCGACGCGCTTGATTTCTGGCGGGTATTGTATGCTGACCGCGATGAAAAAAGGCTCCTGCTCTACGCCGAAATGAAATTACCCGGCGAGGCCTGGCTCGAATTTTCAATCGACGAAAAAAATATCCTTACGCAGACAGCTACTTTCAGACCACTTGGGTTGCCGGGAAGACTTTACTGGTATTCAGTTTTACCCTTTCATGGTTTTATTTTCAGGGGCATGATCAGGAAGATTGCGGCTGGTTAAGGATGATGTCGGAAGTTGGAAGTCGAATGTCGGAAGTCGAATGTCGGATGTCGAATGTCGGATGTCGGATGTCGAAGTCGGAAGTCGGAAGAAAGTGCTAATTGGGAATTAATTTTAATTTTTGGAAAATTTCTAAAGAAACGCAATTGGTCAACAAATCTTTGGCTTGATATCATAGATTAATGAAGTTTTAGGGAGACTTCTGGCTTCCCTGCCTGCGTGCCGCAGTCAGGCAGGCGTCTCCTGACTTCCGACGAAATAAATATATCCACTAAACTAATGATTGAACAAAAAAACACACATGAAATAGCCATGGTTGTACAAATCACCAACCGAAGATGATATTAAATTTAACC
>CAYNVK010000408.1:0-3830 GCA_964400395.1 uncultured Lentimicrobiaceae bacterium
TTTTTGTCAATTATGTCAGATGCAGGATTGAAAGCAATTCCGTGTGGATTTTTGAACGTATCTTTTCTTAGTTCATCAGAATCACGAGCAATCGAAACAAACTTAAATGTGTATCCTATATAGTTCTTAATTGAGTCTTTAGAAAGAGAAGATTCGATTTTTTGTTTACTTGAAGTAGCTGAAACTTCTAAAACCAATTTATTAGTATGGTCAATTAAATCAATTGCTTCAACATTCTGTTTAACATCATTTTCATTGGCTACTTCCCATTTGTATACTTCGTTTAAAAAAAACTGATAAAAATTTTCTGAATGACCGTGGAAATCTAAAATGTTCAATCTTCCCCTGGAAATAATCCTTAGAGCAAGTAAGTTAAGGCGTTCTTCTATAACATTAAAGTAATCAGGTCTATTCATTTTTTTTGCCTCAAAGTTAAGAATTTTACCACTTAATTGTCTTTTTACTAGCTGTTTTATTATTAGTCAAAATCTTCGGTTGTCGCTGTCTCTTGCGCTTTACACCATCTATATTTCCCCAACCCAGGCAGCAATTTTTCTTTTATGCACAGCCGCTACGCAAATGCTTCGCGTTTTATCCATTTATATTCTGTAACCTATTCCTTCCTATACAATATATAAACAGCTGATGTTGGTAATTATAACGTATCGGTAATTGTCTTCAAACCTACATAAAGAAAATGTATTTCACAAATACCTGGTGAAAATTTTCTGCAGGTTCCTACAGGTCTGTTCCTTCAAATTATTTACGGAGAGAATATGGAATTATGATAAAAAATGAAGTGAGGATATCAATCACGCCGAATTCCTGCTCGCGTTAATATTCCCGTATAACGACCGCTGAACGATTTTCTCGTAAATATCGAGATATTCATTCCGGAGTTCGGTTTTCTGCAGCGCATATTGCTGTATTACCAGCAGCGGTAGCACAATATGTTCCCTGATATCGATGGAATTGCGCGTTACAGGTTCCTCTTCCATCAGTATATTGTAACCTGAGATCAGTAAAACCATCTCTTTCGAAAGCCTGTATTCATCAAATAGTATTTGCCAGAAATCCTTGTACACAGGATCTTTTGCAAAATAGGCCGTTAGGTTGAAATTGCTTTTTGAGAGCGACATCATGCTGTTTAGAATCAACGCTTTAAAAAATGGAACCTTGCGGAATAACTCCAGCAGTTGCTCTGTATTACCTTCATCGGCCAGGGTTTTAAGGGCTGTGCCAATGCCAAAAAAGCCGGGAATATTTTGCTTTAGCTGGCTCCACGAACCCACAAAAGGTATGGCACGGAGGTCTTTAAATTCGAGTTTTTTATCGTTTCCGCGTTTAGCAGGCCTGCTCCCGATATTGGCCTGGTTGTAATACTTCAGCGTACTTTTATATTGAAGATAAGGCAGAAATAGTTCGTGGTTCTTAAGCTCCGTGTATTTCCTGAAGCTGATTTCTGACAACCTGTCAAGCAGTTGCCGCGATGCCTGGCTTATTTCGTTTTCCTTAGCAAAATAGTTATTCGAAAGCCCTGCCGTTAGCAACTGTTCGCAGTTCAGTATAAAGTGTTCCTTGGTACCATAGGTGCTGGTGATGGTTTGCCCCTGTATGGTGAGTTGTATTTCGTGGTTGGCGATACGGGGGCTTTGCGCTGCATAAAAGCGGTGCGTTTTCCCGCCACCCCGTGCCGGCGGACCGCCCCGTCCATCGAAGAATATTGCCTTTATGCCATGCTGGTTGCACACGGCTGTGAGATTTTCCTTGGTTTTAAAAATAGACCAGTTCGCCATCAGGAAACCGCCGTCCTTGGTACCATCCGAAAATCCGAGCATCATGGTTTGTGTTTTGCCCCGGCGTTCGAGATGTGCATAATATTCAGGAATTTCAAAAAGTTGCTGCATGATGGATGCGGCATTTTTCATGCCTTCCATCGATTCGAAAAGCGGTATAATATCGAATGTTAAACTTTCCGTCTCCCAGCCGCACCATCTGAAAAGCGCGTATACAAAAAGCACGGCAAAAATGTCCTCCGAATTGCTTATTACATAGCGGTTACAACCCTCTTCGCCGTTTTTCTCCTGTATCAGCTTTAGCTGAGCAATGTTAACTATGTTGTCTTTCACCAACTCGTCAGGATAAAGGTCAGGATGTATTTGTATGTTTTCGTGCAACAATATTCCGGTGAGTTCATCCGGAGTGAGTTCGGAAAGGCTTTGTTTGATATAACCGGCTTTTTTGAGGATTTCCTGCACCGTTTGGTAATGCGCATCGTGGTTCTGCCTGATATCAAGGGCTGCAAAATGCGTTCTGAAAATATTTACTTTGTCGATCAGGCTGTCCAGCTCATCCAGGTATAAGCTATTGTATTTTTCAATCAGCACCGATTTTACTGCCAGCAAGGGTTGAATGATATTTTCGTAACGGATGGTTTTTCCTGAATCATACATTGCAGGATAAAGCTTAGCCTGCACTTCGGCAAGGGTATCTTCTGTTTCGCGAAAGGTAAGCTTTCGCCTCAGGTTTTTGAAATCGGCATAGTAACACTTCATCAGCGTCATACGCAATTCGTCGGCCACCTGCATGGTAGTTTCGGCGGTTACAAACGGGTTGCCGTCCCTGTCGCCACCCGGCCAGAATCCAAGTTTTATGATATTGTAATTCCCGAAATCGGGGTTACGGATATCTTGTTTGATATGCGAAAATAATTCGCCTACAGCTTTGTAGTATATGTTTCGCAGAAAATAAATGATGTTCCTGGCTTCGTCAGTCGGCGTAGGCTTTTTTGTATTGATGAGCGAGGTAAGCCCAAGCTGCTGCAGCGTAATATCGATGGCATTAATGTCATTTTCGGTAATCAGCATTCTTAATTTGCTGATAATGTCGAGCACCTGTGGCGGGTAAAACTGGGTAGGATGGGCTGTAAAAACCAGCCTGGTGCCAAATTGTGACAACTTCTCCGAGATGTTTTCACCCGTCATTTTACCATCGACCCTGTGAAAAAAGTCCTTCAGTGTTACATGGTTTGCATGTTTTTCGAGATCGTTAAAAGCGGCATCTTCAACGCTATCGAACAATACAATTTGTCTTTCAACATATTGAATCACACGGAACATGAAATCTATTTTTTCATCCTCGCTTCGGAAGGAGGTATGCATACTGAAAAATGAATCCAAAATCTGCCCGGGATCGTCTCCCGCCTCAAGTCCTTTTTCGCAAACATGATGCAATAGTGGCAACAGCATGCCCACATTGCTGATGCCCTGGAACGGCAGGTTCAGGAACAGGCTGTTGTAAATATTAAACTTGTTGCGGACCGATTTATCGAATTCCAGGGTTCTGTTAGGCTCATTCATAAGTAAAAGTGCTGTTTTCAGTTTTTAGTAACATGCAGGGTGTTTTCAATCGCTGGCCCAAATTGCTTTCAGCTGCCGAAAAATTCAGGAGCCACGTTTTAGTCCGGATTCTGAACTTCCTGATTCATAAATTATAAACTAATCAAGCTGAAGATTGTTTCGCTCAAATGGTATTACTTCTTTTATGGGCATTTTAGCCCCAATGTATAATATTGTCAAATAAATACAATTAGTTGAGTAAAAGTCCGCAATCGCCTGCCTGACTTCGTCATCAAGCAGGGAAATCCGAAGTCGCGAAACTGCAGATTGTAGAAATCAAACACCCATCTCCCTTTCTCCTTGTCTCCCCATCGCCCATCTCCCCATCACCCATCGCCCATCACCCATCGCCCATCGCCGATTCTCTCATTCGCCCTTCTTTTAATTAAATACAACAATTTTAAGCAGACTCTTCTATGAGAGCCAAATTTT
>CAYNVK010000409.1:0-3814 GCA_964400395.1 uncultured Lentimicrobiaceae bacterium
CTGATATTTCGGAGTAATGCACGTCGCCGGTAATAAATACCACGTTTTTAATATTGTACTGGTAAATAAAATTAATGATAATTTCACGTTCCTTGTTAAAACCGCCGGCGGAGTATGCCTCGGCATTTTCGACGGCATCCGAAAGAAACTGTCCGCCCATGGCAACTATTTTAAATGTAGCCTTGCTGGTAACCAGGTTTTCGAGCAGCCAGTTCAGTTGTTTATCACCGATTACGGTTTTGTAGGCATTGTTCAACTCATCAGGCTCACGGTACCAGCGGTTATCGAGCAGGAAAAAGTCGGCATCGCCCCATTGAAACGAAGTTATTGCCCCTTCAATATCGCCAACGCCATAGGTTGGATTGCCCCAGAATTGCCTGAAAGCTTCAAGCGTCTGGTTTTTGTTAAAAAAAGATTCATTGCTGTTGTCAGGTCCATAATCGTGATCGTCCCAAATGGCATAGTGGTGCGTTGATGCCAGAAATGACTGCATTTCCGGTACCGACCTTGTATGTGTATATCTTTTAGCAATGCCTGAGGCAGAGTTCCAGTCGGGCTCACGCAGGTATAAATTATCACCAAGCCAGAGCATAAAATCCGCTTTTTGCGCAGCCATGCCGGTAAATATTTTATAATCGGCACCGTAAGGTTTACCAGCCCGATCGTATTCCGGCTGGTTGATATAGGCACAGCTACCCGTGAGCATGGTAAATTCGGGAGGATCGCTACGCCATTTCCATATGGGCGGTGTGGCAAACTGCGTGTTATAAGGCAGTTTTACAGGCCTGCGATTTATGAACACCTGGTACTTGTACTGATGACCCGGTTCAACCGAATCGGCTACCAGGTGAGCTGTAAACGCCTCAGCTTTGCCGGTTTTAACTTTGTTGGTGACCATGGTACGGCCGGGCCTGGTAATATCATGATAAGTAACATACACCTCGGCTGCGCTGGTAGTCTGTAACCAGATCATGGCTTCGCGCATATCGGCATAACCCAGCATGGGCCCCGACTGCAGCAATGGATGTACGACTTTTTGAGCCACCGTTATAAACGGCATTAGCGAACTTATGATCCCAGTTAAAACTAAATATTTTATTTTCATTTTGAAGGTTTTAGCATCATTATTACCTGGTTCAGATCGCCATCAGTAATGGCTGGCTTTATCCCGAGCAGATATGCCAGTAAAGGATACACATCTACGTTCGGGAACGAAGGTTGCACAAAATTCTTTTTAAATGCAGGGCCTGTCGCATAAAAAATGGCATGTATATCGGTATCACGAATATCATACCCGTGTGTGCCGCCGGTATATTCGTTTTTGGGTTTGGTAAGTGTAACACTCCAGGCCGAATCGGCAACCACTATCACATTTCCTACCCTTGGATTGGTGCCATAATGAAGACAGGCAGGAACTTCAGCTGGTTTCCAGGCTTTAATGCCTCTGATACCTTTCAATGCATTGTATACTGAGTCTGCCCAGGGTTTATCGGCATAAAGGTTAAAATTTGGATTTCCCCCTTCGATGCGTACCGGCCAGGCTGCAGGGATAAAATCGCTGAGTACCACGTTGCGCTCCGACGAAATCGCCCCCATTCCATGATCCGAAACAACAATAAAATTTATTTTCCGCCCATCCGGCAGTTTTTTAATACGATCGTATAAAACACCAGTCATACTATCCATTTCGTGCACCATCCGGAAAGTCCGGGGATCGTCAGGGCCAAAATCATGGCCGGCGCCATCGGGCTCGTGATAATAGGCCATAATCAGCTTTGGACGTTGCTGCTGAGGCAACTGCAGCCATTTGATAATGGTATCGATGCGTTGCATAAAAGTTACGCTCTGATCATATTCCTTCCATCTGCCCGGATGAAATCCCTGTATGGCTACATCGGAACCGGGCCAAAAGAAAGATGCTGTTTTAACCCCTTGTTTTTCAGCAGTTACCCAAATGGGTTCTCCTCCGTAAAAAGCCGGATCGAACTTTGCTTCAGTATTTCCAAGCGAAAACGATTTCCCAAGCAAGGGGTCATAGAATGAATTATTTACAATTCCATGGTGGTCAGGCACCAGGCCGGTGGCAAGCGTATAATGGTTTGGGAATGTTTTCGATGGGAAAGAAGGAATGAGCGAAACAGCTTTGACTCCATTTCGTGCCATCATATCAAGCGTTGGCGTTGCGGTTTTTACGGGGTAATCCCACCTGAAGCCATCGAGCGACAGCACCACGGTTACCTGGTCCTTGCCAGGCTGGGCATATGCTGCACTGCCTATGAGTGCCAGCAGCACAATAATGTAATTCTTTATTGTATGAAGATGCATGCAGTTTTATTTTCGGAGTATACCATAGTTTAGCGGCTTCGGGACCAGACTTGAGTTTTTAGTTTTATTCCATAAAGGTATTAATAAATGGAGTTACTAAAATGAGATTTAAGGTTTGGCGAAATCAAATGCCTGGGCGGCTTTAACCGGGTAATCAGTAATAAGTACACCCAGGTTCAATGTAGCAACCTTATTCCTGTAGAAATCAGGATCATATGCTTTTGCGTTATTTCTAAGTCCTTCACTCATATCCGTCATAATTATCATCGATTCCCGGCGCAGGGTTTCGAGCACTATAGCAGGCGTTTGTTCGCTTATATAAATAATTAACTGCTCTTTGGGAATTCCGGCTGCGTGAATTAAAGCAAGATCACTTTCCGATACAACCAGTGCCGAAATCATCATTTGCGAAGTATATGCTTTGGCCTGCAATAAGTTTTTCTGATTAAATGTCAGCAAAATACAATGCGATTCCATTTCCATACTCCTGGCGGCATTGATCACATCTGGCAGTATATCTCCTTTTACATCCAGCATGAGCAATATATTTTTTCCGCGAAAATGTTTCAGTACATCTGCAAAAAGCGGAATTTTTTCTGTAGTGAGATGACCTTCTTTGTCTTTCAGAAATAAGGATTCGAGGTAGGCATCCGTTAAATGAGTGAGTGTGCCGGTTCCATTGGTGGTTCTGTCGATGGTTGAATCATGAATCAAATACAGGCTCCCCGAAGCGCTCTTCCTGATATCAAATTCAACAGCCAACGGCTTTCGGTTAATCTGTGAATACGTGAAATCGAACAATGATATGCTGTTTTCGGGCAGATTGCCATCAAAACCACCCCGGTGGCCAACAAGGAGCGGCCTTGTTTTATTTGGACCTTCAGTGAAGTTCCTGGTGCCGGTTACTCCCTGGCAATTTGAACGAATAGTCAGTAAACCAAACACAAACAGTAAACACAGGATTTTTTGAATCATAATAAGTTATTTTTCAGGCAGCTTCGGTTGAACTTGCTAAAACGAAAAAAGCACCCGGAAAATAATTCCGGATGCTTTTAAAAATATTACATCAGATTAAAAAATGTAACGGATGCCAAACTGAGCCTGCCATACGTTATCAATTGTAATACTCTTAACATACGAATCTCTCAGGAGAACTGTTTGTCCATCAACTACTTGAGTAGCAAGCTGGTAACTTGGTAATCCAGCATTATCAACTTTCGAAACAGTTAACGGCTGGGTGGTTGTACTTACATAGCCTACACCCCATTTGTTGTTGAGCATGTTACCAACGTTGAGGATGTCGAACCTGAACTGCAGGGTATTCTTCATTTGTTTAGGACCAACCTTGAAGTATACTTCCTGAACTGCCGAGAAATTGAAACGGTTTAACCATGGGAAAGCAGCACCATTACGTTCAGCATATTTGCCGCGGCGATCTTTCAGGTATGGATTGTTATCGATGTATGCATCGAAAGCTTCCTGCTGCTGA
>CAYNVK010000410.1:0-3811 GCA_964400395.1 uncultured Lentimicrobiaceae bacterium
TGCGGCAATAATACCAAATTCGCGCAGCATCTGGTTCGAAACCAGGATGAAAGCCGCAAAACCGGTAGCCGTAGCCGTATTCACCATCAGCGATGCAAAACCAATGCGTTGCACCACCCGCGAAAGTCCCAGTATTTTATTGCCATGCAGCCGGTATTCCCAGTGGTATTTATTCAGAATATAGATGCAGTTTTCAATGGCAATAACTACAATCAGCGAGGGAATTACCCCCGTTAGAATGGTGATTTTAAAACCGAACAATCCGATAAGCCCGACAGTAAATATAATGCTGATGGCAACTACAATCAGCGAACTGGCAACCACTTTTATCGACCTGAAAAACATGAACAGGATGATGGCCGCAATAAGTATCGAAAGGAATACAAACAGAAACAATTCATTCTGTATTTTCCGGGCCATTACGGTGCGTATGTAGGGGAGGCCCGAAAAATGAAGCTGGTGGCCCGTTTTGCCTGCATAAGCATTAGCCCGGGCAACAATATTGTCAACCACCAAAAGCCTTCCTTTGTCGTTCAGTTTTTGCTGGTTGAGGGTCACAGCCAGCAGGTAAGTCTGGGTTTTGGGATTGTGCAGCAGCCCTTCGTAAAATTTGAGCGAGAGGATTTTGTTTTTCAACGAATCGGCTTCGGCCTGGTTGCGTGGTTTCTGCGGAACCAGCGGCAGGAAATCGTATTGCCGGAGACTGTCGTTTTTAACAATGTTTACGGCTTTGGCAATGGAGGTAACACCTTCAACGCCATCAATCTTCATCATGTCGAAGGTAAGATCGTACCAGGCATTAAACTCATCAACTTTGAACATATCGGGATTGGTAACCCCGATCACAAATACACTACCATCTTCGCCGAAGCGCTTTTTGAATTCATCGTACTGTACCACTGTAGGGTCGTCAGCAGGCAGCATCCGCTGGTTGTTGTACGAAAGTTTTACGCCCGACCCCAGCCATGCCATTACGATGGTAAGCAGGCCGATGGTAACAAGTATTCCCGGGCGATTGCGCAGGATTAATCTAACCAATATTTTCCACATATCCTGGGTAAAATGTGCTTTTTGTATGAACTGGCGAAGATACAATAATTATTTTTATAAAGCTGTTACCCTTGCTGCTGCCAATAATAGCGCAGGCAATGCTTAATGCGAAATTTTAATTTCAATGAGTTTTTTAAGGTCGTCGAGTTTCTCGTCATTTCTTATTTCGATGCGAAATCCGCGGCCTTCGGCATACACTTTTGCCGACGAAATGATGTTTTTTAAATCCGGCCTGATATCACTGCCAAGTGCTGCTGTTGCTGCCTTTTCGCCATACACAAACGCAACCATAAAATATTTGTCGCGCGGAAGCAGGTAAATTATAGCCCTCTTTTTATCTTTCATCCTGAAATTCCAGCCATATTTGGTTCCCGGGAAATTCCATTCTTCAACCACGGCAGGGTACGCCTGCTTTACATAACTCCTGATCTGTACCCATACGTTGTACAAAGGGCCAAGTGCTGCGCTGAGTTTTGTTTCGTCAGGTAATTCGGTTTTGTCGGTAAAAATGCTGATATCCATCTTGTTGCGTTAAATTCGGGGACTTATCTGAACAAGTAAAGTTAATTAATTAAATAAAAACCTAGTATAATTATCAATGCATACAAAATGATACTGCCGTCAAGTATCCCGTGGTAATAAAAGGGCAAACGCCTTATTTTGCTGCTGTTGACAAAAAACAGGATCATAAACATTGAAACCAGGGTGGCCGGGAAAATGAAAATAACCCCGAAGCAGAGGTATTGAAACAAAGCCGGAATTGCCGAAAGCATAACCGCCGCATTGCAAAACTGCAGCGCTTTTTTTGACCCTATTGTTGCAGGTATTGATCTTATTCCGGCCCGGGCATCGGCTTCCATATCGCGTATATCGAAAGGAATAGCGATGGCAACAATAAATGTGAAGCGCTGTGCAAAAACCAGCCACAACAGTCCCGGCTTGAAATGTATATTTGCCTGTATTGCTGGTATAAGCACTGTTGCTGCAGCCCACACCAAAGCAAGAATAAAGGTCCTGGTGCCGGGTATCCGCAAAAGCCACGTTGTCCCTTTTAAATTATAACGTGTAGCCAGCGAATAAAAAAACGACAGCATCGCCAGGGGCACAAGTGCAATAAAAACGCTTGTTTTTACGAAAAATGCACAGATCGCCAGCCCGGCCGAAGCGCCTGCCACCAGTGTTTTGAGCAAGCCTGTGTGCCCGGCTGCCCAGGTAAATTTGTCGGGTTGGGTTTCCGGTGCCTTGTTGTACACGGCCAGCAACCGATGCAGGTTGTAATCGGCTAAAGTTGCCAGGAAGAGTAATAATAAACCGGCATTGAGCATGGGTGGCAAGCCCAGCTGCACCTGTGTTGCCATGGCGAGTGAAACCGCGGCTGCAGCAATTACCAGGTTTGTGTTTATTAATAAGTGCAGCGCCTTCACATTGCGAAACAGTGAAATTGAAATGTTGTCAGGGTTTGAGGATCCCTGTATTTTTCTCCAGGTGATGATACTCAATCCCGAAGTAAGCTTTCGCGTTTTTTATTTTTTCGAGCACTGCTTCGTTGTGCCCTGTCCATTTTGGGTCTTTAAGGCCCACAATCATCACGTTTTTTGGAGTGTGTGCATCCGAAATAAATTCGAACACCTTGGTTTTGTAACCGAAATATTCGAGGATCATGGCGCGGATGCCATCGGTAACCATTTCAGCCTGCCGTTCGAGGAATATGCCGTATTTGGTTAGGAATCCCAGGTCGTTGCCGGTTTTTGAAGCTTCCAGTTGCCGCCTGATCTGTTTATGGCAGCAGGGGGCAACAACAATTAAATCGGCCCCGGCGGATATGCCTTTGCTGATGGCATCGTTGGTTGCTGTGTCGCAGGCATGCAGCGCAATCAGAATGTTTGTGCCTGCACTGTCAAAATTTTCGATGGTTCCCTGTTCGAAACCAAGTTGTGTAAAACCGGTATCAAGGGCAATGGTATTGCAGAGGTTCACCAGGTCGGGGCGGAATTCAACGCCCGTAACCTGTGCGTTCACTTTCAATACATTAACCAGGTAATCGTACAAAGCAAATGTAAGATAGCCTTTGCCTGAGCCCATATCAACCACTTTAAGCGTTTCCCTGCCGGGGATTTCCTTAATGAGTGAACTCAGGATGTCGATATAATGATTGATCTGCTTGTATTTATCCTGGGCGTTTACCAGCACTTTGCCGTTTTCGTCGGTAATTTTGAGTTGGGCCAGGTATGGTTTGCCGCTGCTGCTGATCAGGCGTTTTTTATTCCTGTCGTGATCGGCTGCAGGCAGTTGCTGATGCGCGGGTGTATTTTTGCGGAGTATAACCTTTTTATCGTGCAGGTTCTCAAAAACCAGGTCGTGGGTTATGGTAAAAAGCGTTGCTACATAAAATTCACGATCCAGAAATTGCCTTATGTGTTCAATGCCTTCAGCAACTGAATGGTTTTTAACGATATCGCGGGTTTTGTAACGGTATGTATAACAGAGTTTTTCTTCGTTTTTTATCAAAACCCGTTTAATGTAAACGTTCTTCAGGTTTTCTTCCCTGCCCTTGTAGTTCCCCAGCGAGATTTTTACAAAAGTGTTTTCAGTCAGGCTTTGCTGTAAAGCGTCTATAAATTCGCCTGTTTTTTCGCTAAGGTTCGTCATGGTTTGGATTGGTTTGGAAGCCGGGGTTACGCAATGCAAAACCAAAGGAATTGGTTCATCATATCTCGTCAGGAAAACTTTTGCGAAGGTACGAAAAAACCTCAAGCCCGGT
>CAYNVK010000411.1:0-3810 GCA_964400395.1 uncultured Lentimicrobiaceae bacterium
TGGATTGCAGCCAGATAGGAAGTTTAAATAGTATTGAGCTGAATGGATTTAATTACGAAACTGTGTTTACCGGTTTTGAAAATAACAGGCCGTTGTCCGGCAAAATCCTTCTCAATCAAAACTATCCCAACCCCTTCGCCGAAAGCACATCCATCAACTGGCAACTGCCACAAGCTGCCCATGTTGTTTTAAAAATTTATGATTTCACGGGCCGCGAAGTGCAAACCCTTGTAGATTGTGAACAGGCCATGGGGGAACATAAAGTTGATTTTAACGCTGCAAGTCTGCCGGCCGGGGTTTACTTTTATCGGCTTCAGGCAAACGGAATAATGGAAACAAAGAAAATGATATGTTTTAAATAACCTACCAATCTAAAAAACCAATGTCATGAAACCTTCCGGAGTTTATTTGAAAGACCTGGTGATGGCAATTATGTTTTTTCTGCTTGCCGGGCGATTGGTTACTAATGCGCAAACTACCCTTCCCGATAGTGTGATTTTTCATGGGTCGAAAATGGATGTCGGCGAAAAATTCCGCACAAGTGGATTTCCAAGCCCCGCGTCTTTCGGGCATTATACCATCAACTCTTATTTTAAGGAACCGGATGGAACCGAGCACGTGGCTTATGTTGACAACTACAAACTTTATTATTTTAAATCGACCGACGATGGTGCCAACTGGGTGAAAGAACAGGTAATTACCTCGAACGAAGGCGATATCCGCAATTGTGCGCTAACGGTTGATACAACAGGCAAAGTGTTCATCGGGATTACCGTGAATAACAATCTTAATTATTCAAATCCTCCGGCAACTGCGTATGGTTCGGAATGGTACTTCGATTTGTATTGTGTGAACAATAAAACCGGAAGCTGGGCCAAAGAGCTTGTGAGCCAGCACTCGGGTAATTCAGGCGCTTTAATCGAGGGCTTATTTGTTGATGCCGGAAACCACGTACATATGATCGCAAACTATTACGGATGGGGCAGTTACGGCGGTACGGCCTGGGAATGGGTCCGGAATGCAAGCACAAATACCTGGGGAACAGCTAAAACAATCGTTCAGTTTATGGATACGCCGGTCGACAGGTTCATAAACGACTCCTATTCCATAGTGAACGACCGGCAAGGAAATGTTACCATTGTTATGAGCCGTGAAACAACCAATACTACCGTTTCGAAACCTCGCTTATTTTATGTCAGGTACACTGGCAGCAATTGGTCAGCCCCGGTTGTTATTACCGATTCAATTGCGGTTGCCTGGAATCGGTTCGATGCTTGTGTGGATCCCGGTGGCATTACCAGCATCCTTTATCTGAAGAATACCAAAACCAGTGTGCCTGAACTAAAAATTATCAGGGATTTTCAGCCGCCTCAATCGGTTTCACTCCATCTCGCGCCCACCGATACACTCATTTATTTCAGGTTACATTGTAATTCAAAAGGGCTGTTTACGATGTATTTGTTCCTGAACAGGGTTAAAAATACAAGTACGCAGGTAACTTTCAGTCATGATGCAATCCACTGGAGTGATCCTATGCCAATTCCCGATGATATAAAAATATTTATAGGTGGTGTTATTGTTAAAACGGATACCAGGCGGGGCTATTTTACTGATTACTGCAAACAGGTAGTAGCTATTGCAGGTCCCCGTACAACGCAGCCTTACGGGCCCGATGAATTATACTATGGAAGTCTAAAACTCCTTGAAACTTCGGTCGGGCTAAATACAGACGTGATTTCATCTAAAATTGTTCTTAAGCAGAATTATCCCAATCCGTTTTACAAAACCTCAACCCTTAGCTGGCAATTGCCCAGGGATGCGCATGTGGTGTTAAAAGTATACGACCATATAGGGTGCGAAGTCAAAACGCTTGTGAATTGCGATCAGCAAAAGGGAGAGCATTTCATAAAGTTTGATGCAGCAGGACTGCCGGCCGGTATTTACATTTATCAGCTTCAGGCAAACGGGAAGGTTATAACAAAGAAAATGATTTACTTAAATAAATAATTTTTCAAAAAAGGGAATATGAGAAACCTGCACTTCCGATTAATGGCTTTTGCCATTGTTAACCTCATTTTTACAAATGCGCTGAACGCCCAAACCGGATGGTATTTCCAGAATCCAGAAGCCGAAGGCAATGTTTTACGATCCACTAGCTTTGCGGATATAAACAAAGGGCTGGCTGTTGGTGAAAAAGGCACAATATTAAAAACCACTGATGGCGGAGTAAGCTGGGTTAAGGTGGCAAGTCCGACAACAAAGGATCTGTATGGCGTTAGTTTTAGTGATGCCGGCCATGCTGTTGCCGTTGGGAAAAATGGTTCAGTTTTACAATCAACTGATGGAGGGAACAGCTGGGAGGTTAAATCGGTAAATGTGTATCCGGATCTTTACCAGGTAAAATTTTTCAATGCCAGTTTCGGAATTATTACGGGGGATGTAGGGAAAATACTTCGTACAACAGATGGAGGACTTACCTGGACACCTCATGCCAGCGGATCTTTCAGTCGACTGAATGCGGTTGAAATTATCGATGAAAATACTGCAACTGCCGTTGGCAACAACGGAACCATACTTAGGAGTACTGATGGCGGGCAAACCTGGAATCCCCAAACCAGCCCTGTCAATCAGCAGTTTTACAGTGTTGCATTTTCCGACGCCAACACCGGAGTTATAACAGGCTTTAACGGAACGATACTCTACACATCCAACGGTGGCAATACCTGGGATGTTTCACCCCAGCAAACCACTGGCGAAATAAACAGTGTGAAGTTTTTTACCCCGGCCAGGTGTGTGGCAGTATGCAGTGGCTATGAGATCTTTCTTTCATCCGACAGCGGGAAAACCTGGGATGCAGTACAAAATTATTATTATCCTGATGGGGGGTATGATGTATGCATTTTAAATGAAAATACAGCCGTTTCGGTTGGATATGGGATTGTGAAAACTTCCGATCAGGGGAATACATGGCTGGCCCAATCGGGCGGAATAGATGTGGGTTTTAATGGGGTTTGTTTTACTGATGTTAACCATGGCACTGCCGTCGGCACCCAGGGAGCAATATACAGAACTGTTGATGGTGGCAGCAGTTGGGTTCAGCAGGCGATCGGAGGTCCGTGGTTGTTTTCTGTTGGTTTTGCTGATGAAAATAATGGTTTTGCTACTGGTTATGAAGCGGCTATATTACATACTGCTGATGGAGGGAAAAACTGGGTGAAACAGTATGAGAACGGGTTTTATTTATGGTTTTCGGATATAGCTGTTACTGATCCTGAACATGCAACAGCGGTTGGACAGGGTGGGAGAATCTTCCACACCGCGGATGGAGGCGCTAATTGGGACCTTAAATCCGAAAATCCGGGTTATAATTTGTATGGTGTTGATTTTATTGATGCTGAAAATGGCTTTGCCGTCGGCGATCACGGAACTATTCTTCATACCCCAGATGGTGGTACCAACTGGCTGCCTCTTGAAAGTGGCGTCCCCGAAGCGAATCTGTTTTCTGTTTCATTTCTGAACCTGAATGATGGTTTGATAGTTGGAGATAATATAGATTCCCAAGTGATTCTTAAAACTACCAATGGGGGACAAAACTGGACAAAGATTCCAAATACCATTATAGAAAGCCTGTACGATGTATGTTTTGCCGGACCGCAGGTTGCCTATGCTGTTGGTAACTATGGTGTTATTTATAAGTCAGGCGATGGCGGGCTAAACTGGGTTCAGCAGGTTATTGGCAAATCCAATGGGTTGCATTCTATTTCATTCATTAGTGAATTAATTGGCACAGCGGTTGGCGAAAACGGAACC
>CAYNVK010000412.1:0-3807 GCA_964400395.1 uncultured Lentimicrobiaceae bacterium
AGCTGTCGGGCCAAAGGTTGGCGCCGGTAATAGCAAGCCTTTTAACTTTTTCGGGGTGACGGATGGCTAATAGCAACCCATTTATTCCGCCATCGCTCCAGCCCAATACACTACACGAATCCAACTTTAGTTTATCCAGCAAAACGCTGAAATCGTCGGCCATCATCTCAAAACTGAGTGTATCCTGCAGATCAATTGACTTGCCCTGGGCACGGCTGTCGACAGCAATCACCTTAAATTTTCGTGCAAAATACGGGATCTGGTTTTCAAAACTACTTATAGAACCTCCATTCCCGTGTATCATCAGCAAAGGCTCGCCCTGTCCATAGATTTCGTAATACATTTTGATCCCGTTAACCTTAAGATATTTCCCGGCAACTTCGTTTTTGCCGAAAGCAGTTGAATCAATTATCGTTTGAGCATGCGAAAAGTAGAAGCAAGCGAGGAGGGTGAAGGCGGTTAAGAAGGATTTCATGGATGGGGGGATTGTTTTTATGATTTGACAGGGGGACACGGGGAAATGGGGACTGGGGGACGGGGAGACATGGGGAGATGGAGACACAGATTTATAGAAAAGAAAAAAAGGGTTCAACGCCTGAAATAGGAATAGCCAAAAGTAAAACAAAAGCAGTATTATGAAAATTGAATTTTACCCTTTAGGTACAATTATCCATTTTTCAGGTTGATTTATCATAATTACTAATTGTGCAGTAATTGATTCATATTCAGCAAATAGCTCATTATAAACATCTTCGGTTATATAGCCTGATAACAAAGCCAACTCCAACCAGACCTGAGTTTCAGTAGCTTCAGTTTCGGAATCGTTGAGTTTGGCAATAAATGCAGCCTTGTATCTTCTTCTTCGCCATGCCTCACCAATATTTGAACAAACACTTCTTGATGATCTTCTTACCTGATCAGTCATTGAATATTTTTCTTCAACAGGAAATTTTTTAGTAATCTCAAAAATCTGCATTGCTGCTTTTATTGCTGCCTGATAAACTCTCAAATTTCTGTAGCTTTCAATTTTCATTGCAGTAATTAATAGAATATTATGAACCTATTCTGATCTAAATACTTTTTACCAAATCTCCCCATTTCCCCATGTCTCCCCTTCCCCATTTCCCCAAGTCTCCCTGTCCCCAGTTCCCAGTCGCCCAGTCAAATAAACCTAACACCCCAAATACCTCGAAATCACCAGCCGTTGTATTTCCGAGGTTCCTTCGCCGATTTGCAGCAGGCGCTGGTCGCGGTAAAAACGTTCAACCGGGTAATCTTTCATCAGCCCGTAACCTCCGTGTATCTGCACGGCCTCATCGGTAACTTCCTTGGCAATTTCCGAACAATATAACTTCGACATGGCTGCTTCCTTGGCAAAAGGCAGATAGTTATCCTTCAGCCAGCAGGCTTTGTACAGCAATGTACGCGCCAGCTCAATTTTGGTTGCCATATCGGCCAGCTTAAAGCTGATGGCCTGGAACTTTGATATGGGTTGCCCGAATTGTTTGCGCTCCTGCGCATAGCTGAGCGCCATTTCGAAAGCGCCCTGGGCACAACCCAACCCCATGGCCGCAATGGATAAACGACCATTGTCGAGGGTGCTGAGCATGATGCGTGAGCCATCACCCACTTTGCCCAGTACATTTTCGTAAGGCACGCGGCATTCGTCGAAAAACAACTCGGCAGTATCGCTGGCACGCCACATCATCTTGCCATGCATGGCACGGCGTGTAAAACCGGGGGTATCTTTTTCGACAATAATGGTGGTAAACTCCTTTTTGCCGCCTGATTCGCCGGTAACCGCCTGCACCGTAACCCCGGCCGAAATATCGGCAGCGCCATTGGTAATAAATATTTTTGACCCGGTAATTACCCATTCCCCGTTTTCGATATGTGCTTTGGTGCGGGTGCCACGCGAATCGCTTCCGGCATCGGGTTCGGTGAGCCCGAAAGCCCATAACGCTTCGCCGGTACAGAGTTGAGGGATATATTTCTTTTTTTGTTTTTCGGTACCGTAATACACCAGCGGACCAATGCCCAGCGAATTGTGTGCTGCTATGGTAGCCGCCTGCGAACCATCAACCCGCGCAAGTTCTTCCACTGCAATAATATACGACAGGGTATCCATGCCCGAACCGCCATAATCAGCCGGCGTGTTGATACCCAACAATCCAAGTTCGCCCATTTTCAACGTTATTTCGGGCGAGAACCGTCCTTCTTCGTCGAGTTCGCGGGCAATGGGTTTTATCTCGCGCTCGGCAAAATCGCGCACTGCTTTACGTATATTCTGATGTTCTTCTGATAATTGAAAATCCATGTGTAAGATTCTTTCTTAGTGTTTAATGAGTAAGTGATATTGGTTAAACAAACAAAAGTGATTTCTGCTCATTTTATTCTGATTTTTCTGTAATTGATAAGGTGATCCATACCAACCAGAGCAACAGGTTTATAACAAGGGCGGCAAGCGGGTAAATAAAAGCAATAGCCGTGGCGGCGGTATACACTACAAATCCCAGCTTGGTCGATCGCCATATTTTATCGATATGATCGGCATTTACCGAACTGTGCAACAACACCCTGGGCTTAAAAACAGTGAACAGCAACAGGTTCCAGCCAATGGAATTAACAACTCCGCCAAAACAGTAAAAAGCTATGGCAGGTTTCATGTAGTCAGTACCAATATACTCAGCAAGCAGTGCTGTGGGAAAAGGCATAAAAGTAATGGTAAGCAACAGGAAACCATTGGCATACAAAAACGGTCGCGATGACTTATCGATCACATTAAAAAGATAATGATGATTTACCCACGACACGAGTATGATCCCAAAGCTGAGCAGGAATGCGAAATACGAGGGCCAAAGTTGTATCAATGCCCTCCACAGGTCGGATACCGAATGGATGTTTTGGTGCTCAGGCACCTTTAACTCCAGGATAAGCAGCGTAATGGCAATAGCAAAAACCCCATCGCTGAAAGCTTCAATCCTTGCATTTTCTTTCATATACAGCTGTTTTTAAATTTGTTACTCCGTGTTATAGTGCAAAGCCCTGCGGCTGATTTTTAAACTTTTGAGCATTAAAGTATTGCTGATAAGTGAATCAGCGTGGCATTGCTGTCCACCATATCGCCGGCAGCTACATTCACCCGCTCAACCTTCGCGTTGGCCGGGCTATGAATATTGTTCTCCATCTTCATTGCTTCAACTACCAACAGCAGATCACCTTTCGCAACTTCATCACCTGCTTCCACAGCCAGCTTAATGACCTTACCCGGCATGGGCGAAGTAATATTACTGCCGCTTTCGCCCAAAGCAAGTGCAGCTGGTATAAAATCAGTAGGGGCAGGAAGTACATCGTGGCGTACGACTTCGAAAATAAACGTATTGTAACTCACCACCACCTTGCCTGCCTCGGGGTGCGATACAAAAACGGTATATGGTTCACCATCGAGCTGTATCGCGAGTTGATTTTTATCCGTTGAATCCTCAAAACGAACCAGCGTTTTTTCCCCTCCGATTTCAATCGAAATCTCGTTTGCACGGATGTTGCCAAGCCGGCAGGTATAGTTTTTACCATCGAGCAAAAGTTCGGGTTGCATCAGGATCCGCCAGTAGCCAATGGTTTTCCATATTGAATTTAGATCCTTAGCAGGCACAGCGTTCTCATTAAAATCAAAAGGCTTGCTGATTAAGGCAGCCGCCAGCGGAAGCAAAACCGGCACTTTGCCACGCTCTGTTTCGATGTTGCCCAGCAAAGCATGGGTATGTTCACCGCAAAACCTGGTTGAGATGGTATTGCGAATAAAATCAG
>CAYNVK010000413.1:0-3798 GCA_964400395.1 uncultured Lentimicrobiaceae bacterium
GAAGCATACCGGCGAAAGGTACGAGCAAAAATGCTACTACCAGGTTCATGATACGATGTTAAAAACAGTAAGCAGAAATATGGCAAGGATAAAAACGATACCATACAACACATACGACTGTACGCGGCCATTTTGAATAAAACTGAAGTAATTGGCCGAAAAATTCAATCGCGATACGATGGGATTAATTAGTTTCCGTTCGAAGAAATCGTGATAATGCGAATAATAATCCCGTTTTGCCGGGAATACTTCGTTGGGCTTCAGTTCTTCGTAGTGCTTTTTTTCGATGAGGAAGTAGTTAAATATTTTCCCCAGGGGTTTTGAAAATGATTTTCCAGTGTATTGTAACCGGCTGGTTGGTGCCGTATATCCGCAACCCCAGGTAGCATCAATTCGCTGGGCGCGATGTTTTAAAATAGTTGATCGTACCAGCCATACAACAGCAACAATTGCAACCAGCAACAACGAATATAAGCTAATGGTGCCGAGTGTGTTGGCATAAGCAGCAGTAACCAGTGTATCTGTATTCAATAAATTCATCGCCGTAAGAGCATTCCCGACAATTCCGATATAAAACCGGGGAATAAAAGCCACACTCAGCATAGTTGCAATTATAAAATACTGAGGCACAAGCATGAGCGGTGATACTTCGTGAGGTTTATGTTTTAGATCGGTACGCTGCTGACCAAGAAAAATGGTTCCGAATGCTTTTGTAAAAGTATGTACCGATAAGCCCCCGATTACACTCATTCCTGCCAGCGAAAGCACGAAAAGGATAATCTGGCTGATATTGTTGGAGTGAATTCCTTCAATAAGCCCGATGTAAATGATAAATTCGGAAACAAACCCGTTAAAGGGCGGAAGCCCGCCAATAGCAATGGCGCCAACCAGGAACGTAACCGCTGTTTTAGGCATCGTTTTAAGCAGACCACCTAATTTCTCCATATCACGGGTATGCGTTTGTTGATACACCGAACCGGCCGAGTAAAAAAGCAAGGATTTAAACAACGAATGGTTGAGCACATGCAGCAAAGCACCTCCAAAACCCAGGAAATACATTACAGGCGATGCTATTCCTATTCCAATGAGCCCGATGCCCATTCCAATGCCAATAATGCCAATATTTTCGATGGTGCAATAGGCTAACATCCTTTTGAAATCCCGGTGTACCGAAGCATTCAGAATTCCGTAAATACCTGTAAGAACAGCGATGGAGAGAATGATTTCACCTATCTGTATATATTCGGAATTCAGGAACGTAATGATCCTGAAAATACCATAAATGCCAAGTTTTACTATTACTCCCGACATTACTCCCGATACATGCGAAGGGGCAGCCGGATGCGCATGCGGCAACCAGCTATGCAACGGGATGAAACCGGCTTTGAGTCCAAACCCGACAAAAAACACCAGGAAAAGCCAGATGTTATTGTTTGCCGAAAAGAAGTTTCGCAGGGCTTCGAAACCAAAGGAACCGGTTGAACTATACACCCAAAGGAATCCTATGGTGAGAAATACAACGCTTATATGCATCTGCACCAGGTAGTTGATACCGGCTTTTAATGTTGTTGGTTTGTGATGATCGAAAATCACCAAAAGCATGGATGTGAGCGACATCACTTCCCAGGCCAGCAGGAATGCAAAACCATTCTGCAACTGGCAAACCCACACCATCGAAAGATGAAACAGGATGAAGAGTGACCAATGCAGCGTTAATTTTGTTTTGGTATTTTCGTACGCTTTCAGATAACCGATGCCATAAAACACACCTGTTACGGATGTAAAATTGATGATCAGGATAAACCAGGCAGATAATGCATCAATACGCACGGCAACATCGCCCATAAACGATCCGGCAAAAACCGTTAATTCCACGGTTTGCCCTGACAGGGCGGGTAATGCTAACCAGGAAGTGACCAGGGAATTTACAACTACTGCCAGCGCTGCAACGTAAGCTTTGTATGTGGATGGGAGAAAAAAGAGCACAAAAATTGCCAGAAGTGTAACGATCCAACTCACATACACCATTTCAATCATGACAGGTTTTCTAGGATGCTTTTCTGTAAAAGTGTACAAATTTAGGGAAAAATTGCGGGTGGTGGTTTCAAAAAGTTTCAAATTCTATCCGGAATGGCTTATCAATAATCGTATAATTTCTTTTATGATATTGATAAACAGCACTATGAAATAACCAGGATATGCGATATGGAATATCTGATCTGATGTTAAAAATATTGATTCCAGATACCATCCATGGATAAGAATATAAGTACAATGCAAAGGTCACAGCGAAGAGCGATAGTAAAACGATACATTTTAGTTTTCCCCGAATATGCTTTGTAAAATCTGGTAACCCCGGGTTCGTACCTGAATATTTTGGTCTGCAAAGATTGTGATTCACAAAACCTTTGCATTTTGTCCTTTGCATATAGAATTTCAAATTCTCTTATTTCCTTATCTTCGCAAACTTTATAAAATCCTTTATGCCAACATCACAATGGCTTAGCCGTACCGAACTTCTGATTGGTAAAGAAAAACTTTCCGTATTACGCGATAAGCATGTGCTGATTTGCGGATTGGGTGGCGTAGGCGCTATGGCAGCCGAACAGGTTTGCAGGGCAGGAGTGGGTCGCATCACAATCATCGATGGCGATACCGTTCACCCGAGTAACCGCAACCGGCAACTGCCCGCTTTAAAAAGTACTGAGGGTAAAGCCAAAACCGAAGTAATGGCCGGCCGCCTGCTCGATATTAACCCGGCGCTACAACTCACGGTAATACACGAATATATCCGCGACGAACGCACGCTCGAAATACTCAAACAAGGTTATGATTACGTGCTTGATGCCATCGATACCCTTTCGCCAAAGGTTTACCTGTTGTATATCTGTGTTCAGTTGGGACTGCCGGTGGTGAGCTCCATGGGGGCAGGAGGGAAGTTCGATCCCGGCATGGTAACCGTGGCCGACATTGATGAATCGTACAACTGCAAGCTGGCTTACTATATGCGCAAACGCCTGCATAAGCTGGGCGTCCGCAACGGGATTAAAGTCGTTTTTTCGCCCGAGGTGGTCGATCGCAGTGTGGTAATTCTACAGGAAGGCGAATCGAATAAAAAGTCGAACGTGGGCACCATCTCATATATGCCTGCCGTGTTTGGCTGTTTTATGGCGTCGGTGGTTATTCGGGATTTAGTGTCTGCACACCCGCAGGGTGTCTGACACTGGAGGATGGAACGCGGATGACGCGGGAAGAACGGATAAAGCGGATTTTTTTTAGTTTTTGTGTACAGACACCCTGCGGGTGTGCATACATAAAAACTTTTACAACTTTACAACCCGTTCCACTCTTTGCTGATTGTTTATATAGGTTACCCTTAAAAAATACATCCCGCCCGGAATTCCTGAAAGTGACAATGTGGATTGATTTTCGAAAGTCCTGACGATATTTCCGTACACACTCAGAATTTCCACTTTTTTTATCGCCACGGATGAACGTACTTCCAGGTTTTCTTTAACCGGATTCGGGAATATTACCAATGCATTATTTTCAGGTTCTGATACTTCTGTGTAAACGCAATCTGTTGGCGAAATTGTATATTTTCCGCCCGAAATCCCGGTGGTGGTAAAGCAGGTATTTGCCGTAATACCCGTTACATCCACCGACTGGCTTCCGCTTCCGTTATTGAACACCAGGTTAACAGAAGGAATGGTGCCGTTAAAAGTATACGAGTACCAACCATCCGAACCTGCTGATATGGCTGTTCCCGGCCATGCTCCCAACTGCGCGGTCGAAGTT
>CAYNVK010000414.1:0-3786 GCA_964400395.1 uncultured Lentimicrobiaceae bacterium
CAGATACGCTCAACCGCCGGAAGCTGACACTGGTTGTGGCAACCGGCGCAGTGGTTTATACCTGCACCATGGCCGGCTTGTATAATTTATGGTATAAAGATTATCCGCAGTCGGCATTTCACTTTTTTAACGACAACGGCGAGTGGCTGCAGATGGACAAATGTGGTCATGCCACAGCATCGTATTACCTGGGACTGATTGGCTATTCGTCGCTGCGATGGGCCGGGGTTCCTGAAAAGAAAGCAATATGGTACGGCGGTATGACCGGTTTGGTGTGCCTGACTTCCATCGAAATTATGGATGGTTTTTCGGAGCAATGGGGATTTTCGACCGGCGATATGATTGCCAACACAGCCGGAACCGCGCTTTTTATCGGTCAGCAACTGGGCTGGCACGAGCAGAAATTTGTTTTAAAATACTCGTTTCATAGCTCACCTTATGCCCAATACAATCCTGATTTGCTGGGCAGCACAACGCTGCAAAATATGGTAAAAGATTACAACGGGCAAACCTACTGGCTTTCGGCCAACATCAGCAGCCTGGGGTTGCAGCACACGCGTTTCCCCAAATGGCTGAATATTGCCGCCGGCTATGGAGCGGAAGGAATGACGGGAGCCACAAACAATCCTTCGGAAATAGATGGAGTGCCGGTACCTTACTCTGAGCGTTACCGGCAATTTTATATAGCCCCCGATATTGACCTGAGCCGTATCCCGGTAAAATCAAAAACTTTAAAACTGATACTGAATACCATTGGTTTTTTAAAAATACCGATGCCAACTATTGAATTCAACAAAAACGGGGTGAAATTTCATCCACTTTATTTTTGATTTTAAAAAATCAATATGTATGTAAATAATGAGTGATGCTATGTATAAATTTATTTTTCAATTGATTACGCTTTTCGCTTTTTCCACAAATTTCACATTCGGACAGAAAAACAATACAATTTACAACCATAAGTTTATTGCTATCGAGTCGGGTTTATTGATTGACAGTTACAATTCAATGGGTCCACGCCTCAAATTTGAGTTTCAGCAGCAGCTAAAAAAACGTTTTATGTATGGAATTGCTTTCGACTCGAAATGGCATGTGGGGCACGCAGCCACTGATCAATCTGTCGATTTGCCTGTCAATTCGAATTGCCTCACAGGAACAGTTTCATGGTGTCTGAATCCGAACAGTAAAATTTTTCGCTGGAATATAGGCGCAGGATTAGGCGGTATTCATCTCTTCTGGAATGATTCGAACCGCTGGGGCTTACTGGCAAATATCAATGCAAGCATGGACATACGGCTTTCGGATAAAGTTTACCTGTTTACTGTTCCGATTATATTTATCCCTGTTTCGGAATTCAATCTGACAACTATTAACGAAGATCCATCAAAAGGCTACTATAGTTTTTCATTTTTCCCTTTTGGGATAAAAATTCAACTATAACTTCAGTTTGGATTTGAACTACCAACCTGATAAGCAGAAAGAAAAACAATTTAATAATTACACATTAAACCTGATATTCAGCAAATCGCCATCGCAAACCACATAGTTTTTTCCCTCTATGGCCAGTTTGCCGGCTTCCTTGCAGGCGTGCTCCGATTTTAAAGCAATAAAATCATTGTATTTAATTACTTCAGCACGTATAAAACCGCGCTCGAGGTCGCTGTGGATAACGCCTGCTGCCTGGGGAGCAGTCATTCCGCGATGTATGGTCCAGGCACGGTTTTCCTTCACTCCGATAGTGAAAAACGACATTAAATTAAGCAGCTTATAAGCCGACTGCACAACTTTGTTAACGCCGGGTTCAGTGAGGCCGGCATCGGCTAAAAATATATCGCGGTCTTCCTGACTTTCGAGTTCAGCAATTTCGGCTTCGAGCTCGGCTGCAATTACCAGTACCTCGGCATTTTCATCTTTTACTGAATCCATGAGTGCAGCGGAGTAAGCATTACCGGTGGCTGCCGAAGCATCATCGACATTGCAAACATAAATTACAGGTTTGTCGGTAATAAGGTACATATCGGCAATATGCCTGCGGTCATCGTCAGAAACAGCGGCAGTACGTGCCGGTTTAAAATCTTCGAGATGAGCTTTATACACCTGCAGGACTTCCATTGTTTTTTTTGCATCCTTATCGCCGACTTTCAGCAATTTTTCTGTTCGAAGGATTTTACGCTCAACCATGCCCAGGTCGCGTATACAAAGTTCGAGGTCAACAATTTCCTTGTCGCGAACCGGGTTAACCGAACCTTCGATATGTGGCACAGTATCGCTGTCGAAACAACGGATAACATGAATCAGCGCATCGGTTTGCTGTATTTCGGCCAGGAATTTGCCCGAAGAGCTTTCGGCCTGTCCCGATCCTTTTGTCAGCCCCGGAATATCAACCAGGTCAACTGTTGCATGCACCACCTTCTGGGCCGGTAAAAGCGAGTTCAAAACATAAAGCCTGCTATCGGGAACATTGATCTGCCCGATGTGCGACTTCTGCACGCCAGCCTGGTTGTGAATTTTGGTATTTGCTACACAATTGAAAAGGGTGGTTTTGCCGGTATTGGACAAACCTATGATTCCGCATTTTAATGCCATTGTACTGATTTTTTTTTGAGGCGCAAAGGTAGTGACAAGTAGGATTAAAAAAAAGTAGTAAAATCGGATTTGGGAATTACTGAGCAGTAAGGCAATTTGTTCGTTACCAAACATTTAATGCAGCAGCCGTATTTTGAACTGGTCTTCATAATATTTAAAATACCAGTAAAGAACCCGGTTTACTTCAATTCCGTAATCGATAGAATTATCGTACACAATTGAGCTATCAATGATCTTGGGATATAGGCTCCGAATAAAATAATCGTTCCAGTTCGATACTCCAACCTGGTTTTTTGCCCGGTAATAGGAATTGCTGTAGTCTTTTGCCGGGGTGAAATGGATCAGGTACCAGTGATCGAACTCGGGATCAATCACAATAACTTCGTATTCGGTACTGTCGGCTTTTATAACAGGAGGCTTGGCTGTTGCTGCAACCTGATGCGATGGCGCACACGACCAGGCAATGAGGAGGACAAAAACAGCAATGATCAGATTTTTCATGGTTATGGTTTTGAAGTGAAACAAAACTGCAGGTTTTACAGATAACGCATAGAACTAAACGCACAAAATATGTGCCGCAATAATCCGTCCTGGTGAATTTTATAGGCCATAACTGGTTAAATTTCAATATAAAAGCCCACAAAACTTTTGCCATCCTGAATATGGTTCGCTAACAGGTTTGCAATAGCTCAAAACCGCTGTTACCGGCGGTGAATGCCTGTTTACAGAACAAAGAATTCCTGGCTTTAAACAGAAATAGTAAAGGTAATTAACCTTCGAAGAGTTTACCTTGTGTAGCGATTTTATTTTTGATGGTGGCCACCTCATTTTGCAGCGCGGCAAGGGCGCCGGCCATCTGGTTCATCGGGAGATTGGGTTCCGGAAGCTCGGAGCTGATATAATGTACAAAGCGCCACACTTCGCGAAGATCTTTTAAATCAACGGAATACGATTCGTACAGCGGATTAAGTGAATGCAATATCAGTCGGCTTTCGTCTTTCAGGCGGTTTTCGACAACTTTAAACATAATTCCGTCGTTCAGCGTAAGGATAATATAGGCCTGCTGGTCGCGGATCATATCCCAGTTTTGTACAAACTCACCGGTTACCCACGATTTATCGGGGATGGGCAGCATTGAGTCGCCTGATATCTGGAATGTACGGTACTTTTTATCGGCCGAAAGAAACGGCAGCTGAAAGG
>CAYNVK010000415.1:0-3781 GCA_964400395.1 uncultured Lentimicrobiaceae bacterium
CCTGCCTGACTGCGTCAGCAGGCAGGGTACCTCGTAAAACATACATCGTACATCATACATCGCACATTGCACATCACACATCCTACCTCCTCTAAAACATATTCAGCATATGGATCAGCACATTGAACGGGGTTGCAATATTTTATCCGGAGCTGGTAAATCTGAAATTGTAATTATTACCTTTGCCGAAAAGTGAATTACCTTCAAATTGTTGTAATTTAAATTGTTATACTTAAAGTTAGCCATATGAATAAAAATTATTACTGCGTAATTATGGCCGGTGGAGTTGGTGCCCGTTTTTGGCCTCTTAGCCGCAATTCGCGTCCCAAACAGTTTATTGACATACTCGGAACCGGCGAAACCCTGATCCAGCAAACCTTTAGGAGGCTTACCACGGTGTGCCCGCCCGAAAATATTTTTGTTGTTACCCACCTCAACTATTACGATCAGGTGCTTGAGCAACTTCCGGCTATAGTGCCTGAACATGTGTTGTGCGAACCCATGCGTCGGAATACGGCTCCTTGTATTGCCTATGCAACACATAAGATACACAAATTAAATCCCAATGCCAGCATTGTGGTTGCACCTTCGGACCACATCATCCTGAAAGAGGAAGAATTTACCCAAACCCTGCTTTGTGCCCTGCAGGCAGCCACACAAAACGACTGGTTGCTTACCCTGGGCATCACACCCAGCCGGCCCGATACCGGGTATGGCTACATTCAGTTCGACGAAGCACATGCCTACCAGCCCGACTGCAAAGTACGCAAGGTGAAAACATTTACCGAGAAACCTAACCACGCACTGGCCGAATCATTCCTGCAAAGCGGTGATTTCCTGTGGAATGCCGGTATTTTTATCTGGTCGATCAAAAGCATACTGAAGGCTTTCGAAATGTATCTCCCCGACCTGAACAGCCTTTTCAAAGAAGGAACGGATATGTACTACACCGATTCCGAAGCTGCTTATATCGAGAGTGCTTACACGGTTTGTAAAAGTATTTCCATCGACTACGGGGTGATGGAAAAAGCGGATAATGTATTTGTGCTTGGAGCCGATATTGGCTGGAGCGACCTGGGTACCTGGGGATCTCTGTACGATACCTCGGCCAAAAACACCGAAGGCAACGCAATTATCGGCGCAAAACCACTGTTATACAACACCAACAATTGTATCATTAACCTGCCTTCGGGGAGAGTTGCTGTTATACAGGGTATGGACGATATGATTGTTGTTGAAGACAATGGCATATTGCTTATTTGCAAACGAAATGATGAACAGAATATCCGGGGCTACGTTGATGCTGTCCGGAATGAAAAAGGTGAGAAATACGTTTAACTGATCACCAGGTTTACAAATAATAAATATCCTTAAGTGAAATAATTTAATAATAAGTGTAAAGGGATACAACCAAATACTGGTAAGCCTTCCCATTATCTTATTTCAGTTTCATGGCAGGAAATAAATTTTACAACGGCTAATCGTTTAAAACAGAAATAACTAATCAACCAAACCAAAAACTGAAAATTAAACTACCATGAAAAAAGTATCAGTAGCATTATTTGCGCTCCTCGCTTTACTCACATTCCAGGTGCGTGCCGACGAAGGCATGTGGCTTCCGTTGTTTATCCAGCGTCTCAACTATGTTGATATGCAAAAAGAAGGCCTCCATCTCACGGCCGAAGAAATTTACAGTATCAATCATTCGAGCCTGAAAGATGCCATCATTATTTTTGGTGGCGGCTGCACCGGCGAAATTGTATCGCCCAACGGCTTAATTATCACCAACCACCACTGTGGTTATGGCGCTATACAGTCGCACAGCTCTGTGGAACACGACTACCTCACCAATGGTTTCTGGGCTACGCGTTACGAAGAGGAACTGCCAACACCGGGGCTCTCGGTTCGTTTCCTGGTAAGCATTCAGGACGTTACGGCCGCAGTGCTCGAAGGGGTTACCCCGGCTATGACCGAAGCCCAGAGAGCTACGAAGATCAGGGAAAACACAAAAAAAATTGAGGCCAGCAATACCAAAGGAACCCAGTACGAAGCCCGCACTACCTCCTTTTTTAATGGTAACGAATATTACCTTTTCCTTTACGAAGCGTATAAAGATGTCCGGCTCGTGGGAACGCCTCCGAACTCGATTGGTAAATTTGGTGCCGATACCGATAACTGGATGTGGCCCAGGCATACCGGCGATTTTTCAGTGTTCCGGGTATATGCCAACCGCGACAATAAGCCCGCCGAATATGCAGCTGATAACGTGCCTCTGAAATCGAAGAAATTCCTGCCGGTATCCATCAAGGAGAAAAAAATAGGCGACTATGCCATGATTATGGGATATCCCGGCAGAACCGACCGCTATGCTACTTCCTACACCATCAACTGGGCATTGGAGAAAAACAACCCCATGGTTGTTAAAATCCGGACCAAAAAACTGGATATCCTCCGCGAAGATATGGCTGCCGATGCTAAAGTCCGCATACAATACTCATCGAAATTTGCAGGATCAGCCAACTACTGGAAATTCTATATCGGTCAGAACAAAGGATTGAAACAACTCCGTGTTTACGACCGTAAGAAAGAACTCGAGAAAGAATTCGAAAACTGGGTTGCTGCCGATAAGGATCGTACAGCCAAATATGGCGAGGCGCTGAAGGATATTGCGCTTGCCTACGAAACCATCAATACTTACGAATCTGCCGTGCGTTACAACGCCGAAGCTATAAATGGCGGTTGCGAGATTATTTCGTTTTCGCGCCGGTTTGGCAGGTTGGCAGAAGAACTGGCAAAGCCAAACCCCGATCAGCAGCAGGTTAAAAAGTTAACCGATCAGTTGAAGGATGCTTCCGACAAATATTTCAAGGACTATAACATGCCTACCGACGTTAAAATGCTGGCAGCCATGCTCGATCTGTATTATAACGATGTTCCTAAAAACCTGCAGCCTGCATACCTGGCCAAAATGAACCAGAAATACAAAGGCAACTTCCAGGCATATTCAGATGCACTTTTTGCAAAAACCATTTTTGGCAGCAAGGAAAAAGTAGATATGTTCCTGTCAGCACCCAAGTTGAAAACCTTGCAGAAAGATCCCGTGTGGCCGCTGCAGGCAGCTTTCATGGCTAATGCCGATGTGATCGACAGCCTTGTAGGACCTTCGAATGAGCTCCTGGCCAAAGGCCGCAGGTTATTTGTTGCCGGCTTACGCGAAATGCAAACCGACCGTACTTTTTACCCCGACGCCAACAGTACCATGCGCGTAACTTATGGTAAAGTACTTGATTACAGCCCTGCCGATGCCGTTGATTTTAACTATGTTACTACGCTCGATGGCATTATGGCAAAGGAAGATCCTTCGAACCCTGAATTTGTGGTTCCCGAAAAACTCAAAGAACTTTACAAAGCCAAAGACTATGGGCGTTATGGCGAAAACGGTAAAATGATAGTTGCATTTCTCACAAACAACGACATTACGGGTGGTAACTCAGGTAGCCCGGTTATAAACGGTAATGGCGAACTTATCGGGCTTGCATTCGATGGCAACTGGGAAGCCATGAGCGGCAACTACGCTTTCGAGCCCAACCTGCAGCGGACCATCTGCGTTGATGCAAGGTACGTACTTTTTGTAATCGAGAAATTTGCCGGAGCCACCAACATCATCAAAGAACTTGATATCCGCAATTAATCTGATTCTTAATCCTATCAATCATTTCAAGTACAAATGAAATAGCCATGAGAAAATATTCTCACCAACCGAAAATGATATTATGGCGAA
>CAYNVK010000416.1:0-3773 GCA_964400395.1 uncultured Lentimicrobiaceae bacterium
GCCGATGGCATTTCCAAATTCGGGATTCCCCTGGCCCAAAACCGGGAAAAAATTATACAATGCTACCTTCAATACCCATGGCTGCAAAGCATTCATGTTCATATTGGTTCACAGGGTTGCCCGGTGCCACTCCTGGTAGCCGGGATACGCAGGGTGCTCGACCTTTGCATCGATGTAAATGAACTGTTGCAGCAACAATCGGCACCAAACCGTATCCTGAATTTTGATATCGGCGGCGGCCTCCCGGTATCGTACCACCCGGGTAAGGACGCTGTGGGCATGCAACAATTTGTTAGTATGCTGCAAAGCAGCTGCAACGAACTTTTTAGCGGGCAATACCGAATTATAACCGAATATGGCCGTTACATCCATGCAAATGCCGGATGGGTAGCCTCGAAGGTTGAATATGTAAAACGCGAACCCGGTTACAATATCATTATTACCCATGTGGGCGCCGATCTTTTCCTGCGCAAATGTTACAACCCGGCCGACTGGCATCACCATATTACTGTTACCGATAAACATGGCAACATAAAAACGGGTATCGATCCCGTAAAATATACGGTTGCCGGGCCACTCTGCTTTGCCGGCGATGTACTGGCCACCGATCTCGAACTACCCGTAGTGGAGGAAGGCGACTTTTTGATACTTCACGATGCGGGTGCTTATACCCTGAGCATGTGGTCGCGGTACAACAGCCGGCAAATGCCTGTCGTGATAGGCTATCATGAAACGGGCAATGATTTTGAAATCCTGCGGCGCAGGGAAACCCCGGATGATTTACTGGAGTTCTGGAGCTAATAAACCATTCTCCAGGTGAAACGCCGTGTGGAGTGTTTGTTTTAGTCAGGCTGCGAATAATGCGAGAACGCCTTCATCACATTTTCGAGGTATGTTTTTGTTACCGGGATATCGATAGCTGAGGGCAGATCCAACTCGAGGCGAACACCGTCCTTTTCGCGGCGTATCACCCTCACCTTTTCGCAGTTTACCATGTAGCTGCGGTGGCAGCGCACCAAATCCCTGCTGCTCATTTCCTCTTCAATATTTTTTAGCGTAGTGCGAAGCATAAACCGGTTTACATTCTGCTGGTTGAGGTAATAAATGCTCACGTAGTTATCCGAAGCTTCGAGGTAAAGCAGGTTTTCCATTTTAACCGAAAACCGCAGTACGCCTTTCTCATCGGTAAAAGGCACCATCTTTTTTGAAGTATCATTTACTGCCTGACCCTGCACCATACGGGCTATTGCCAGGTTTTTATCTTTCCACGAAAAATATAGCCACGAAACGGAATACGGAAGCAACAAAAGCAGCGATGTGTTTTGTATTGAAAGTTTTATCAGGTCAGGGAAAAACCGCTCATCGTGAAGTATTAACTTAATATACAGCGAATAAAACAACGCCATAAGCAATATTTCGGCCAGCACCCACAACAGGAAGTGCCAGGTATTAAGCGGGCGTGTCTGGATCAGGTAGTACATCACAATGCGGCTGATAACCACGATCAGAACACCAGTGAGCGTAATGAGGCTGGAGTAGAGCAGCAACTCCCAACGGGTAATTTTGAACCATACATTTACGCCGAAAGGCTCGTAAACATTAATAAAAACCAACGCGAATGCGGCCGTAAAAAGAATCTGCTGAACTATATTTCTTTTGGTAGTGAGGTAAGCAGGGATAGGTTTATAAAAATCAGCCATCGGAACCGTCTTGAATCGTACCGCAAATTTAAGATATTCCTCCGAAACCCGATGTTCCTAATTTTTAAGTGATTTTCACTTTTAAATTTCACCCCATATTCCGCGGTTTTACCCCATATTCCGCATTTTAAACCCTCAGCCACCCCCTGTAACCCTTTACTGGAAAGCTATTGGCAAGTCGCAGTATTTTTACCCAAAATACAAATATTGATTTGTTCGGTTAACCGCAGATGAGCATGAAAATATTCCTGATCCGGGCGGTTTTCGTTACAAATTATTAAAATCTACCCAGGGCACATGATGGCTTACACACAGAAATACCAGGAACTAAAATCACTTTTTCAACAGGGAGCAGATAAAACCGATTTTCACGGTTCGGATATCTCGTGCTTTTGGGCAGATTTCGATTCGCAAAACATTAGCGTACTGGCCGGAGAGCGTGATCAGAAAATTCACACGCATTCAGTTCTTAACCACCTGCCCGATGAATCCATCTCCGAAAACTACAGGTTCAGGTATCCGGTTTTTAAACCTGCCGATACCCGCAAGCAAAGCCAAGCCATATTATTACTACATGGACTGAACGAACGCAACTGGAATAAATACCTGGTTTGGGCACATTACCTGGCTGTAAAAACCGGAAGGCCCGTCATTCTATTCCCGATTGCATTTCATATGAACCGCTCACCCGAAGCATGGAGTAATCCCAGGGTTATGTCGCCGGTACTGCTCGAACGCAGGAAACGATTGGGAGCAGACCCCATGTCGACCTTTGCCAATGTGGCCCTCAGCGAAAGACTTTGCGAAGATCCGCTCCGGTTTTTCACCTCGGGCCAGCAGAGTGCCGCCGATATTGTTCAGCTTGCCGGGCAGCTTAACCGCGGCGAACACCCGCTTTTTGAAAAAGGGACCACCATTGATATTTTTGCCTATTCGATAGGTGCTTTCCTTTCGCAAATCTTGTTTCTGGGAAACCCTTCCGGCTTGTTTACCAATGCCAGGCTTTTCCTGTTCTGCGGAGGTGCTTTTTTTGAGGAAATGGACGGCGTTTCGAGGCTGATCATGGACCAACAGGCTTTTGGACGGCTGAGGCATTATTATATCAACGAACTCGGTGCCGAAATGGATCATTCGGCGCTGCTTTCAGCATCCATGAACCAAACCGAAACCGGAAGATCATTTTTAGCCATGCTGGCGGCCGGAACCCTGAAATCGTTCAGGGAAAGCGTGTTTGAGAAACTGCAGAAACAGGTTCATGCAGTGGCTTTGCTGAAGGACAGGGTGATACCGGCCGGTGGGATTGTAAATGCGCTAAACCGATTTATACAAGTCGATGTGCTTGATTTTCCTTATGACTATTCACACGAAAACCCTTTCCCGATCCTGAGTGCTGAAAAGGCAACGCTGGTCGACCGCGGATTTGAAAACGTTTTTTCGAAAGCAGCAGCGTTTCTGCAATAATGCAAATAGACAAATTACCCGCTACTTGATTTTCATGATATGATCAGCCCGTTTTGTAAAATTCAACTGCTATTATTATCCAATAAATTGATAAAATTTATAGAATTGCAGCTGCCGAAATAAAGCCCTGGCTCCTGAATAACGCAGCAGATGATACATGCAAAAGCAAAAAGAAGTAATTTGGCTTTCTGCTGTGCAGATCATACCCCCGATAAGTCCAGGCAGGAATGGCTGCAATCCTATGAGACTCAAATTTTTCAACATTAAAACATCATGCTGAGCAAACAAAGAATTCCCGATCTGATTGTTATTGCCGTTTTAGGGCTTTTACTGGTGCTTTTAAATTATACCGGCCAAATCGGGATCATTTCCAATTACCCGTTTTTATTTCTGCTTGCCATGTATTTTATCGGCAGGGCTGTTACCTGGTATATTATTAACAAGCATATGGAAGAGTGAGGTGCGATGCGGCGAGGGGCGAGGAGCGAAAGGGAGATGGGGAGACACGGGGACACGGAGACACGGGGACACGGAGACTCGGAGACTCGGAGAGGGGAAACTATATTCGTGAAAATCTGTGTGTAATTTGTGAAAATCCGTGGACAAATCTAT
>CAYNVK010000417.1:0-3767 GCA_964400395.1 uncultured Lentimicrobiaceae bacterium
TGCTGCCGGGGCAAAAGCCTATATGCGTAACATATCGGATTTTTACGGTCTGCCTTCGCCCTTACGCAGAAAGCTGGTACAAACATTTCTTCAACAGGAAGGTTACCCGACACACGAAAACCTGGAAACCCTGGTTTACTTTGCCTGGGAGCAGCCACAACGCGAATGGCAATACACTGCCCTTGATATTGCTGGCCGAATGGTTAAAAATGCAGGCCCCGGTATGCTCGATCTGGCTGAATGGATGATCATTCATAAATCGTGGTGGGATTCGGTTGACTTTATTGCCCCGAATATAGCAGGAACCCTGTTTAAAAAATACCCGGATACCCGATTGGAATATGTTGAGAAATGGATGGCATCGGGAAACCTATGGCTGCAACGCTCCTGCCTGCTTCACCAGCTGAAGTACGGCAAAACAACAAACCAGGCGCTGCTTTTCGACCTGTGCAGGCGGCTTTCAGGTCATCCCGATTTCTTTATCCGAAAAGCCATTGGCTGGTCGCTGCGGCAATATTCGAAAACGGAACCCGGGGCTGTAATTGAATTTGTAAAAGCACATGAACTCAGTAACCTGAGCAGCAAAGAGGCATTGAAAGTAATTAACAGGCAAAACTCCTTTTAGGATGCTGCTGCCTCGGTAACCAGTTTAAATCCGATACCATGAACATTAATCAGTTCAACGGAAGTATCATCTTTAAGGTATTTGCGTATTTTGGCAATATACACGTCCATGCTGCGTGCATTGAAATAGCTGTCGTTTTGCCAAATGCGGTTTAGCGCAAAGCTGCGTTCAACCACCTGGTTTACATGCTCACAAAGTATTTTCAATAGCTCAGCTTCTTTGCTGGTAAGTTTCTGATCGTTGCCGTTGATATGCAAATTCTGGTGGTTGTAGTCGAAAATAAAATTCCCAAGCGAAAATATTCCTTTATCGGTCTTGCCATCGGTAACTTTAGCCGAACGCCTCAGTATGGCTTCGATGCGTGCAAGCAGTTCGTCCATGCTGAAAGGCTTGGTCAGGTAATCGTCGCCACCTGCCTGGAAACCTTTCAATTTATCTTCTTCGAGTGATTTAGCGGTTAGGAAGAGAATAGGAATCTGGTTATCCACTTTGCGGATATCTTTAGCCAGCGTAAATCCATCTTTTACGGGCATCATTACATCAACAACGCAAAAATCGAAAGCTTCTTTACTGAAAACTTCCAGTGCTTCGAGTCCGTTTACACAAAGCCTGGGTGCATACCCTTTGGCTTCGAGATAAGTACGCAGGATGGTGCCAAGATTGCGGTCGTCTTCGGCAAGCAGGATCTTTATTTTTTCGTTTTCCATGTCGGGAAATATTGTCGGATTAATTACCGGTTAATAATTGATTCAGGTATTTTAAACTGAATAGCGCCCTGGTGTTTTCGGGGGTATTCTGATCAGGAATTACATAAGGTAAAAACAACGTAAATGTACTACCTTTTCCGGGTTCACTTTCAACAGAAATGGACCCGCCGTGTTTTTCTACAATAAATTTTACATAGCTGAGCCCCAGCCCGAACCCTTTCACATTGTGCACATCGCCGGTAGGAACCCTGTAAAGCTTCTCGAAAATGCGTTTCAGGTTTGCTTTGGTAATTCCCATGCCTTTGTCGTGAATGCTGATATAAATCCCGTTTTCGGCATCCGATGTCGAAACCATGATTTGTGGCTTGCGGGGCGAATATTTGTTGGCATTGTCGAGAAGGTTAAAAATCACGTTCGAGAGGTGAACCTTATCGGCTTTTATCATGGCATGTTCGGCCTTAAACGACTCGGAGATAACACCATCGCGGATTTCGATCTGTATGGCAATTTTATGGATCGCATCAGCAATAAGCTTATGCATATCAATGGTTTCGGGACGCAGATGCAGGTTCCCTTTTTCGAGAATGGCGGTTTGAAGTATTTTCTCGGCCATTTCGCCCAGGCGATGATTCTCGTCGCCGATAATATGAATATAATCGTCGTACATCTCGTTGGTATGCGGAATATCTTTGTCCGAAAGTGCCTGGCATGCCAGCGAAATGGTCGATATGGGGGTCTTAAACTCGTGGGTCATATTGTTAATAAAGTCATTCTTGAGTTCTGATAATTTCCGTTGCCTGATGATGGTGAACACCGAATAGCTGAACGCTGCAATGATCACCAGCACCAGTATCATTGATACGAGCATCATCAGCCAGAGGCTTTGCAGGTTGTAACGCGATTGTTTTGGGAAATAGATGAGCAGGAAATCGCGGGTTGATATGGTACCCCCCGAAAACAAGGGAAAGGAGAATCCTTTAAACAAAAGCTGGTCGTGGTATTTGCCCGTTTTTTCGAGCACTACTTTATTGCGGTCGGGGCTAAATACGCCAAATTCATATTCGATGTTAATCCCTTTCGACGAAAACTCCTGTTTAAGCAGGGTATCAATAAGGCCCACGGATATTTTCTGTTCAATGCTTTTATTTGCTTCTTCGCCAAGGGCCTGGTTCATCACGTAATTAAGCATGATTTGCTTGCGTACGGCGGCGCCTTCCGAAAAACTTTGCGAGATGCTGGCCGGCAGGTTTCCTGAATCGAGCGTTTCATCACCCGATGAGGTATTAGGCTGCTTATTCACTCCCCCTGAAATGCCTTCACCCGGTTGCTTTATCATTTCAATGCGATCGCCCGGTTGGGTATCGGCAAGCTGCTCCGACTGCATTTTAAACTGCTGAAGTATTGAGTCCTGGGCCAGCAATTGAATGGAGCCCGTGGTTGTACGTCGCGAAAATTCGATGGTTTCGAGCTTCAGCAAGGCGCTGTTCACTGCATCGTCGATACTGCGGCGGAAATTTGCCTCCCTCAGCTGCATCGAGTTACGGATCCAGTATACCTGTATTCCAATAAATACAGCCAATGCGACTGACATTATAACAATCAATAATCCTAACAATTGCTTTTTCACCCGGTACAGATAGTTAAGTAATTCATATTCCAGTTCTCAGAAACCAACCAGCCACAAAAATCAAATTTCGGAAACAGGTAGTGCAAATTTATGGTGCCTGACAATTACTTATGTGTTTGGTTAACATTATTTAACGTTCTTTTACTTTCGTTAACAACTGTCTTGTAAAACCGGTAGTACTTTTGTATCGGTTAGTTGAACAAAAGGTTATTGTATAATCTTTGATTGCAACAAAGATTAAATGCATTACTGGTTTGTTGTTTGTTTGGGAAAATGCGGCTTTCGGGCCGCATTTTTTATTTCACACAAATTTTCAAAAATAGCAGTTCCCTTCAGATCATCGCACCTAATTCCAGAACTAAATAATTCAGCTACTTAACATATTTTAACGTTCTTTAAATTTCATTAACAATCATCTTGACAATGCCATCTTATCTTTGTAGCGGTTAATTGAACAAAAAGTTATTTATTACATCTCCGGTTGAGTACGGAGCTAATTTTCATAACTGGTTTTGTTGTTTGTTTGGGAAAAATGCGGCTCAACAGGGTCGCATTTTTTATTTATACCCCGAAAACAGCAACCATAATTGTAACAAGGGCTTGAGCCATATGTTAAATTACTATTAATAGTATGAACTGCAGGCTTTTTTTCGTAATTTTATACTCTGTAAACTTACAGCTGTATTTGTAAAAGCATCCAAAAAATGATCAATCTTCAATTCCAATATAAATATGTTTTGGGATTCCTTTCGGAAGAAGAAATTCATTTGATGCAGGATGAGGTAGATATAGCCCACAGCCTGCTGGT
>CAYNVK010000418.1:0-3763 GCA_964400395.1 uncultured Lentimicrobiaceae bacterium
GTGTTTTTATATTTCACAAGTGCAAGCGTGGGCTTTCCAGGCACTGAAGCATAGTTGCCCGTAATGGACAAAGTAGGTAATTTAATATTTTCAATCAGCGCCTGGCAGTTACTGGCACCATAACTTTCAGGAAACCGGCTGATGGCAGCATTGCAAACATCTATGGCTTTTTTCTTGTCCCATTTCTTTTTTTCTGAAATTGGATTCACCGGCTGTTCCTGGCTCAGGTAAGGAATAATTTCCTCAATCTCGCCTTGTAGCTGAGTGGCAATGGCATAACTTACTTCGGTTGACGAGGGAAGAATGATAAACCTGCTTTCAAGTTTATAAAGCGCCTCCAGGTACAGGCTGTCCTTTTCGGGAAGCACACTTTTTTCGTGAACAAACGATAATCGCTGCAACTCGGCATCAATCAATGCTTCGGGGTTTTTATCACCCAGGTGAAACCCGATAATCTCCTGGTAAAGTTTCAGGGCCTGGAATTCGAACGAAAACGGATCGGGTGAAATAATTTCCAGGGAAGCAAATCCGGCCGAAGGCGAAAAATACTCAGCCTTATCCATCAAAAATGTAATTGCCGGTTTTGTGATTCCTGCTTCGCGCGATGAGTAAAAATCAATAGCCCGGTGCACAAGAAAATCGAATAAAGTGGGCCTGAATTTTTCAGAATTTGCTTGTTTTATGAGTATGGAATCAATGGTCGAAATAGCTGTTGTTTTGAGCAGTTCCTTATCCGAAAGTGACTTTGTGTAGTTTTCGAAGCATGCGTCAACCAGTTTTTTCAGGTCCCAGGTTTTGATATCGTCGGGCACAAAGTTGGCCGTTTCGCTGCGGCCGAGTATCTTCCAGCGGTTTTCCTGGTAATAATCCCAGTATAGTTCTGCCAGTATCGAATGCAGGATTTGTTTTACCGGAGCTTTGGCCGACTGAATGTCGAGCCGGGTGCGTTCAATACTTTTTTCAAAATAATCTTCCCCGAAATCGGCTTCCAGTTTCATACGATAAAGTGTTGCTTTCAGAAACTGATCAGCCTGGTTAGCAGCTTTTGCCTGGTTATAAACAGAAGTTACAATGTCGAGCGCCGATTGCGACTGACCGATAGCCGCAAGGGAATCAACTTGTTTCCACGCTTTTGTATACTGATTTTGCGACATCGCCGTAAGGCTGAATGCCATGATGATGATACTGAAAAAGGTCTTCATGCTGAATTGATTTGACACAAAAAGATAAAATTATGTAAATTGGTAGTACCAGGATGCGTTGGAGTTAAAATTTCCATAACGCCTGAAAACTTCCGGTTATAGCTGAATACTGCAAAAAGCGTACCCCGATGGGTTTGATGCCTGCCGATATCCGAAAACTGAACAATTCAGTACGCAGGAAGTTACATGTTTTGAAAAAACTTTACTTTTAGCCGGAAATTATCAGTTTGATGCGGATTCTGTTTATCACATTTCTTTTTTTTGCACCCTTTTTTATGTTTGCGCAGAGCGCGGCACAAAAGTACATTGATACTTACAGCCCGCTTGCTATCGAAGTATTGGCAAAGTACCAGATTCCACCCAGCCTTATTTTAGGGATAGCTTTGCACGAAAGTGCCTCGGGGACCAGCAAATTATGTCGTACAAAACACAATCATTTTGGGGTGAAAGCCAGGGTGAAGTCATCGAAATCGAAGTCGGGATATGTTACGGCCTACCGCACTTTCGCAACAGATGAGGCTTCGTATCTTCATATCGGCGAAATGATTTCGAAGCGAAAATATTACCCCGGTCTGAAAGGGGATATGGATTATATGAAATGGTTAAAAGCCATGAAAGCCAGTGGCTATGCAAGATCGTCATCGTGGATCAGCGTTATTGATAAAACCATAAAACGGTATGATTTAACCCGGCTCGACCAGCCTTCGGTACCACCGGTAATTCATGTTCCTTCGCCCAGGGATACGCTGATCAGGGTAAAGTGAAAATAAGTATTACTTTGAGAAATTAATTCTGGGGCTTAATCCGGTATTTTGGCTGTGATCGGGTTGGCAAGGCCTGAATATGAAATCAGTTCTACCCGGGCCCTTCCCACGGATTGTTCCGAATCGATCAGTACCGGTAACCGGTTGGCATCGTCGGTTATCCAGATGGTGATAGGGTAGGGATCGTCGAAAGCATATCCTGTAGCCACCATCGGCTGAAAAGCCACGCAACGAAACTTGCCCAGCTTGGTCTTCACCGTTTCGCGACCCTTATAAATAACCCGCGAATGGTAAACAGAGTCGTCCAGGAAAAAGGGGATTTCGAAAGTTTCACCAGGTTTCAGGTCCGAAATATCGAGGGTGCGGGCATAATAAAAAGCGGAGATCACATCCTGCACATTGGCGGGCACCTTCACTATTTTGGAGAGGCTCACTGCCAGCTTATCACGCTGGCGGAAAATCACCAGATCGTCTTTTTTGTAATTGTTTTCGCGGGTGCGACGAATAAACTGCCGTGCAATAAGCGCATCCTGGTCAAAATAACTTTCGAACCGGTCGTTCACCTTATAAATCATTTCGATTAACCCGGTGGTTTTGCCTATGCCCACTACATGATACGTATTGCGGTTTTCGATAAGCTTAACATCATCCATTATTTCGAGCGTAGCTTTTCCACCGGTGATGCTCCCGGTGAGGGCCGAATTAAAGGCTACCCTGAAAGTCAGCATTTCACCCCTTACAAATGCCTTATTGGGTATGCTTCGGTACGACTGGGGATATACCGCAAAACAACAGAAGACAAGAAGTATAACAAGGATACGGTTCATCGAAATGTTTTAATATCTGTTCTTCAAAAAACGCACCAAAGTAACAATTAGTGTCCGGATTTAATAAACCGCGCCAAAACCTTGTCAGGAATACCGGTTATTTTATAACTGGCAAGCCGCGGATATGTTCGTGCACAGAGCGGTAACTACAGGCTATTTGGTCGGGCTAATTATTTTTAAAGCTTTCGAAGGGCAGTATTCCGCCTGGTTCTGAATGGCCTCAAATTGTTTTTCCGAAACGTTTATACTATATATACCAGGCTTTTCGATGATATAGGGGATGTTTTTAACACATTTTCCTGCATGCCAGCAATCTTCCGGATTCCACTCAATGGTTTCGGTACCATGGGTAAAATATCTGATATTCTTCACATTAATTTTATTATAAACCGTGGTGCAAAATTACAATTTCGGTTAAGTTAATCGGGGAAAAAATTGAAAGATATTTTTTATCCCTGTAATTAACGTCTTAATATTAGCAGGCAGTAGTCAATACCGCGATCTTCTGTTTGATTATCAATATATTCCATAGGGAAATACAACGTTTAAAATTTTTGAAAATAATACAACCGGTTTCTTTCAACGTTTCTTCCTGAAAAAATCTTTCATCAGCCTAGCGCATTCTTCGGCAAGCACGCCTTTGGTAACCCGTGTACGCGGGTGCAGTACCGACGAACTGAGCAAAGAATAACCGCGTTTTATATCATCGGCGCCATAAACAATCCGGCTAATCTGTGTCCAGAATGAAGCCCCGGCGCACATCACGCATGGCTCAATGGTAACATACAGGGTGCAGCCTTCCAGGTACTTGCCACCCATATACCCCGAAGCCGCAGTAAATGCCTGCATTTCGGCATGGGCCGTAACATCATTTAGTTGCTCGATAAGGTTGTGTGCCCGGGCAATGATGCGGTTTTCGCACACAACTACGGCACCAATCGGGACCTCATCCTTGCCAAGAGCCAGGCGG
>CAYNVK010000419.1:0-3761 GCA_964400395.1 uncultured Lentimicrobiaceae bacterium
AATCAGCTAACATGAATACTTCTTGGAAGTCGGATTGCAAATGTAGCGGAAATTTATAAAATGCTCAGCACATAACCTATTAAGTAACTTTAAAATTGATTGGAATAAACATGACGATAAGAAAATCCAAATCCAAGAGATTCAAATAATAAATGGCAGACTCATATTTTGCTGTAAGGTTGCTGGCGAGAATCTGATTTCCATGGTTTTACCTGCCTTTTTTTTGCTTTCTGTATGCTAACATTCAGTTCAAATCCGATCAGTATAATCATGGCATTGAAATAAATCCAGACCATTATAATAATGAGGGTACCAATGGAACCATATAAGGTATTGTAGCGCGAAATGCTATTGACATAGTAATTGAACCCCACCGAGGCCAGCACCGTTAGTACCGTGGACAAGGTGCTGCCTGCCGAAATAAACCGGAACCTCGATTGGGCCGCTGGTGCCAGGTAATACAAAAACGAGAAGGCAAAAAACAACAGGGCCGATGACACTATCCACTTTCCGGCAATGATGAGGTAATAACTGAAACTTACGCGCAGCATGCCGTGTTTTACCAGGAACGAAAGCGCTACCGGGCCAAGTGTGATAAGCACAATGGCTACAATAACCAGTGACGAAAGTATAAATACCAGGAAAATGGAAATGAGACGTTGCCTGATCCAGGAACGGGATTCGATGGTATGCCGGGTTTGATTAAATGCCTCTATCAGACTATGTATGCCGTTGGTGGAAAAATACATGGCCATAATGAAACCGATTGATAGTAGTCCGCCATGAGGCCGCTTAACAATATCAAACAAGGTTCCTTCAACCGCATCAAAAGCTTTCTTGGGGATAAAATTCTGAAGCATCCCCAGCAGGTTATCCTGGAATCCTGCGATAGGAATATACGGGATAATGGTAAAAAAGAAGATAATAGCCGGGAATAAAGCCAGGAAGAGGTTATACGAGAATGCGGCAGCCCGCATGGATAGTGCTCCTTTCTGTATACCCTGGATAAAAAAAACCGCAACATCATATACCGGCATCCCGTCAAAACCAGGAATTACAAGCTTTCGCAGTAATTTTTCCGATGATTTTACCAGATTACTATGCAACAGCTGTTTTTGCCTTCTCCTAAAATAACGATTTAGCTTATCTGATAAATTTGTCATTGCACACTTTAACTTTTTCGTAGTAATATGGTGTGTGATTTATCAGTCACCAGCTAATAAAATCACAATTATTGAACTGGCACCAATGAAAACCACAACCCTGCTTAAACCGGGTCCATTATACGGTGCCACCAACCTGCCTTAAAGCACTACTTTACTGCTTTTAAACTGAGATCCAGGCTATTGATGTGATGGGTTAATGCACCCACCGATATAAAATTAACACCGCATTCGGCATACTGCCTGATGGTTTGAAGCGTAATGCCTCCCGAAGCTTCAGTTTCATATGCTGTTCCGATAAGATTAACAGCCTGGCGTAAATTCTCAAACGTAAAATTGTCGAGCATAATGCGGTTAACGCCCCCATGTTCGAGCACCTGATTTAATTCGTCAAGGCTCCTGACTTCAATTTCAACCTGCAGCCGGAGGCCTTTGTGGTGCATATATTCGTGGCAGGCAGTAATGGCTTTTGATATGCCTCCTGCAAAATCCACATGGTTATCTTTTATCAGGATCATATCATAAAGACCGAACCTGTGGTTAAAACCACCACCCATGCGGACAGCCATTTTTTCGAATTCGCGAAGCAAAGGAGTCGTTTTACGCGTATCGAGTATTCGGGTTGGCAAACCAGCAATGGCATCAACCATCATCCTGGTTTGAGTGGCAATGCCACTCATGCGCTGCATAAAATTGAGGGCAGTACGCTCAGCCGTTAGCAGCGCAATTGATGGACCTGTAACTTCGAAAGCAACATCTCCACGTTTAACCCTGCTCCCATCTTCGATGAATTGTTCCATCAAAATCCGGTCGTCGGTGTGGTAAAAAACTTTTCGGGCGATATCAACCCCGGCAAGTATGCCGTCCTCTTTCACCAGTAAGCGGGCTTTACCACTGGCATTAGCAGGAATGGTGGAAAGGGAAGTATGATCGCCTTCGCCAATATCTTCGCGAAGGGCTTTTAAAATAATCTCATCAATAGTCACGGCAGGAAAAATATTTTGGATTTATCAATCGGCTTCGAAACGCATCTGCTGTATCAGCAACTGATTATTTACCGGTTTCAGAAAGATGTATACATTAAGTGTTTCGGTTTTGGTTTTGTAGGTGCCTATTAAAAACTGGGCCCCTCCTGCCGAATTGCCCTTCTGATTTACAGAAAATGAAACAGGTGCAGATTTTGCAAAGAAATTCTTCATAATCATTTCACCCTGTGCTTTGCTGAATGCGCCATCGTTACCGGGTAATACAATTTCGAGGGATGAATTGAAGTATTTTGCCAACTCAGCTGAATTCCCTGCCCTGATTGCCGCAGTTATGTTTTCGACAACCCCGGGAGGTGCAACAGCCAAAATTGTACTGCCCGAAAACAGAAATACTGACAAACAGAAAGTTAGAATTCGAATCGTTTTTTTCATCACCTGAATTTATCAACACCGTAAAGATACAAAAATCAATCCAAAAAATTCTATTCTGATTTTTTATCCGCTTTTATTTGGAGTGTCAGTATCTTTGAAGCATGGTATTTCCGGATCCGAAATCCTAACCGGGTTTCAATTATTCATCCAATCACGTATTTATATGAACATTACACTGCTTATGATCGGTAGTACTTCCGAAGCCTTTGTACGCGACGGATATGAAATATTCCTGAAACGGCTCAGGCATTATATTAAAGTAAAGGAAGTGATAATTCCTGACCTCAAGGAGCGAAAACACCTGAACCCGGAACAGGTTAAAGAAAAGGAAGCGGCTTTGATTCTCGAAAAATTAACGGCATCAAACTTTACTGTTTTGCTCGACGAAAGAGGCAAAGAATTCAGTTCGGTTGAATTTGCAGGATTTCTGCAAAAAACCATGAATGCCGGAACCCGGGAAATGTTCTTTGTGGTTGGCGGTGCTTATGGTGTTGCCGAAAGCATAAAACAAAAAGCAGATCTTACGGTTTCGCTTTCGCGGATGACTTTTACACACCAGTTTATCAGGCTTTTATTTGCAGAACAATTGTACCGCGCCATGACGATCCTAAAAAATGAACCTTATCATAATGAATAAAACATGAAGCACGAACTTATTATTGCCACCAATAACGCGCATAAACTCCAGGAAATACAACCGCTTATCCCGGATCATTTCGAAATCAAAACCCTGAAACAGATCGGCTGCACCGAGGATATTCCCGAAACCGCAGATACCCTGGAAGGAAATGCGCTGCTGAAAGCCAGGTATATTTTCGAGAAATATGGTCGCGACTGTTTTGCCGATGATACCGGCCTCGAAATAGAAGCACTCAACGGCCGTCCCGGGGTATTTTCAGCCCGCTATGCTTCTGATGGCCACGACTTTGAAGCAAATATTGACAAAGTGCTGGGAGAGATGCATGGTATTGATAACCGCAATGCCAGGTTCCGTACGGTGATTGCTTTAATCCTGGATGGAAAAGTAAACTATTTCGAAGGCATTGTGAACGGAAAAATTATTACCGAACGAAAAGGAAGCGAAGGATTTGGCTACGACCCGGTTTTTATCCCCGAAGGATGTACGCAGACATTTGCCGAAATGTCACTTGCTGAAAAAAACAAGATAAGCCATCGTGCC
>CAYNVK010000420.1:0-1828 GCA_964400395.1 uncultured Lentimicrobiaceae bacterium
CAGCTGGAAAACAAGCAGGATTATTGCTGTAAGATATTTAATCATTATGCTCACGGGAAATGCGATTCACTAATAGGTGCTTGCTGCCTGCTTTTTGTCAACTGAAATTGAAGCAGGACAAACAAATTCATGACAAAGATATTTGCCCGGTTTATCTTAAATTAAAGATTCTAAGTGAACGGTGATTTTGAGCCATTGAATAACGAATTCAAACAGTCAAAAGAAAATGGAAAACATTCAATCCGGGAAATTCCCTATCCAGGTAAGAGCTTAAAATTCCAATATTGATCGAGGTCTAGAATATCTGGTTGCTAAACTTCACTTCTAGTTCTGCCGAACTGTATTTCAGGTTACGGCATAAAAATATATGTTGCATATACCATTCTTTGTCGGAAGCATACGGGTTTTCAATGCTGTCAACCTCCTGAACATCCTCAAAATACCGAAGCCAGTGCTCTTTGTCCCAGCTATAATCGCTTATAACAATCATGGTGATATGGGCAGGGAAATCGGGAACCCAATTATAATATGAGCTATGAAACGAAATGGCCGGCGGTAGTCTGAATTTTCTGCCAAGCAGGTTTATTCCCCCGGCTTGTGAATAATGCCTTCCCCAGATCAAACATTCCTTTTGCTCTGTAGCCGGTAAGTTCCGGTAGGTTGTTTCGACCGATGCAAGCACCTGATCCCATATCGCTTTTGAATAATAGTTTTCGAATGTCAACGGGATCCTGTTATTGCTGTTTTTTTCTAGCCTGTATAGTTTTACATACGTATCCAATGGAAGAACCGGTACACCTTTTGGCAGAATAAGCAGGCCGAAAAATGCAAGAATCGTTACATAAACTATCAATATCGCTTTTCGCTGCTGCAGCAACCGCTCAAAAAATAAGGCTCCCAAAGGCAAAACCCCGAGAATGATCGGGAAATAATAATACGTCTTGCCTTTGGCGATAAACAGTAATATAAAGGCGAATAAAAGTGAAAATGATGCCAGCCGATACTTTTTAAACTCAGGAGTAAACGGGAACATGAACAACCCTGCAATCCAGAAAATGGAAGTGAACGGATTTAAAAACAGCACAAGCATCTTTAGCTCCGACAAGCGTGAATTGTTATCCAGTTGCGTTTCATAAAGCTTTGACACATGGTTAAAGACAGGAAGACCATTTTTAATTTGCCAGAGAATATTGGGCAGGATAATCAATAAAAAAAGAGCTAACGCAATCCATAATGCTTTCTTTTTCAGGATTTCACGTTGAAAGAGCAGAACAGAAAAAACAATCCCTGCAATCAGAAAAGCGATGCTGTATTTGGTAAGGAAACCCAGGGCGGCAAAAATTCCTAGCAAAATCATGCTTATAGTGTTTGCTGAATTACAATACGAAACGAGCATGTAAAAACAAATCACCCATGCCAGTTGCTCAAACAATGCAGGCAGGAACAATGAATGCGATGCCCCGAAACCCGGCGAAAACAGGATACAGGACAAAGTAACCAGCACAGCAGGCCATTTCCCGCCCAGTTTTATGGTTAGTAAACCGCAGAAAACCAGGATTAAAACGCTTGCAAGGTGAACAAATAAATGATTGATAATGAGTGAATCCGACTGAAATAAATTCTGGATGTAGGCCAGGTAGGAGATCACCGGTGCGAAGTCCATGTACCCGAAAGCGGGGTACCTGCCTGCTTCGATATGCAAAAGCTCATCACCGTGATAAAATGAATTACAATCAGCAACCAGGTGAATCGCCAGGCTGATGGCCGCAAACAGTGCTATCAGCAGGTGTTCAGTCTTATAAATTCGGTTTGTCATTTGCTGCATTTT
>CAYNVK010000420.1:1928-3761 GCA_964400395.1 uncultured Lentimicrobiaceae bacterium
GCAGGAAAAGGGTGTTCAGGTGCAAGCCGGTATTCGAATAACAGGTTGGTAACGCCGGTGTTTTTCGCAAATTTTGCAACGATACCCCGATGATCATTGCAGGAGCCTGACACATACCCGCCACCATGTACGTAGAGAATCACTTTCGTGGGATCGGAACCCAGCGGCATCAGCCATTCTGCGTTAATGCCTTCAATACGCTGAGCTTTGACAGTAATTCCTTCTGGGATTTTCCCGAAACGGGTGGCACCTTTTTCACACTGTTCCCTAAAACCGGCAATGGATGTATTGAAGTCAAAAACTTCTTTTTTCAATTTCCCCTGCATCAGATGCCGGTTTCGTAACACGAAGTTGAACATCCTGCTTTTAAAACTGGTCATTTCTTTTTATTGTTAAAAATCTGCAACATTTTCTTTAAAATTATAAACCGGCATACAAAGCAACCCGACCATTTCCCGGCCTTCCCCGGCATTTAGCGGGAAAGAAAAGTATTTTCCGCCTTGAGTTTTACCAGGTAAAAATCATCAACCCCGATAAGTTCCCCAAACAAGCCTGAACTAGTTAATCCCAAGTGATAGATGTAGCCATTATTATCCATACTCACACTTTTGCCCGAAGCATCCCGGTTATCGCCTTGCTGGATGATGCTTTTTTCCCATAACATTGTACCATCCTTTTTGTACATCCTGATAAAAGCGTGGGCCGGTGGAAGGTTCTGAACTCCACTTACCAGGATATTTTCAGAAATTGCAGGATTAAAATAAAGGCCTTTCACGCCATCATGTTTTTCGGTACCAAACTGATCTTTCCACATCAATTCGCCGCCTGGGTTAAATTTGAGTACAAAGCAATCGCCTTCGCCTTTTTGCTCGCCCGAAAGGTTTCCCGAAGTTGATCCGCCGATATAAATATTCTTTTCGTTATCAAGTATGATGCTGGTTGTAATATCGAATCCTTCGCTGCCAAACTGAGTAAATTTAACCAGGCTGCCGTTTTCGGTAAACTGCCCTATAAATCCATCCATAAATCCCTTGCTCACTGACCTAAGCTCACCAAAGGTTGATCCGGCAACAAAAATATTCCCCATATTATCGCCGGTAATGGCCGAACACATGTCGGGGGCGGGGGTTCCAAACTGCTGCACAAACATAGACGCCCCGTTGTTATCAAGTTTCATGATAAAAGCATCCTGGCTTCCGCTGCCTGATTTGCCCAGCACACCCATAGTTGCGCCTGTGAGGTAGATAAAGCCTTTTGTGTCGACAAATATGCCCTGCGCAACATCCGTGCTATCGCTTCCAAATTGTTTGGTCCACATTTTTTTACCCTCCGGTGAATATTTTACCAGGAAAATATCCTCTTTTCCAAAATTTTTATCACCTAGCACACCAGTTGTTGAGCCAACAATATAAACATTGCCTTTGGTATCAATGGCCGACCATTGAACGTCCTCGTCGCCTTCCGAGCCAAACTGCCTGCTCCACACCGCGTTGCCCGAGCTATCTATTTTTGTAAGAAAACCATCTGTTTTCCCGGCATTTTTATCCTGCATTACACCCCGGGTGTTTCCGGCGATAAATAGATTTCCACTTTTGTCGGCAACATGGTTGCGTGCATATTCCTCCTGGTCGGTGCCATATTGCCTGCCCCAGATCAGCCGGGTTTGCGAACGGGAACTGAAAGTTATTACTAGCACAAAGAGCAATACTAACGCTGATGTTTTTTTCAAAATGCAATTCATAGATAAATCCTTTTTTAGATGTAACATTAAATGTTGTTGGGTTAATTTCGGTTGTTTGACGTTTTGGGGTTCTCCTGACTCTGGTATTAGAG
>CAYNVK010000421.1:0-3752 GCA_964400395.1 uncultured Lentimicrobiaceae bacterium
CAGCGTTACAGGTTGTAATTCAACATCAAATGTAAATATATCGTATGGTACCTCACCCTCGGTAACTATAACTACTCCAAGCCCTTATCTGGTAAACTGCGGAAGTTCGACAGCCACTATTGCATATTCGCAAAGTGGTACAGGCACTGTTCAGTACAGCATACTCAGCGGACCCACAACCCCGGCAATCCCAACCATTCCTTCTGCCTATGTAAATGCCCCGGCATCACCCATGAACCTCACAGGTTTTACTGTGCCCGGTACCTATGTGATAAGGCTGAAAAAATCTGCGGGTACCGGTTCATTATGCGGAACTGATTTCAAGGATATAACCGTGGTAGTGTCACAACCTCCTACGGCCGCTAATGCAGGCTCCGGACAATTATTAGCCTGTAATGTTACTGCAGCAACACTTGCGGGTAATTCTCCTGCAGTGGGCAGCGGAAAATGGTCGCAGGTAAGCGGGCCAAATACAGCTGTTATTGCAAACCCCCTATTATCAAGTACAGGGATTTCGGGACTTGTAAATGGATCGTATACTTTCCGGTGGCTGATTTCGGGAGGGCCAAGCTGCGCTTCGAAACAAGGTGATGTTATTGTTAAAGTTGCATCAGTACCGCCAACAACATCCAATGCCGGTCCCGACCAATTGCTTAAATGCTTCGGTACGCCCGTTTATATGGCTGCAAATGCCCCGGTTTTAAACGAAACAGGTGTATGGACTGTCAGCCCCTCTGCAGGCGTTGCGTTTTCAAATATTAATTCGCCAACTACAACGGTTACAGGCCTTGCGGCTTCAACATCCTATACTTTTACCTGGACGATCAGCAATGGTTGTGGTAGTTCGGCTGATCAATGCCTGGTAACAACTACATCGAGCCTTGGGCCTGTTGCTTCTGTTGCCGGTGCTGACCAATGTCTTGCTGCCGGAACTACCTCAATTACGCTTGCAGCTAATAACCCTGCACCTGGCACAGGGGCATGGACAAAACTAAGCGGCGGATCAGCAACAATTACCAGCCCTGCTGCAGCTAACAGCACCGTTACTGGTGTTAGTGATGGTGCGTACCAGTTTATATGGACAATTACGTACGGGGCATGCGGCGTTTCGCGCGATACGGTTATGGTTACTGTTTCTGCCCCGGTTTCAGCTGCTAATGCGGGTGCTGATCAGGCCGTTTGTGGCAACACAGTTGTACTGGACGGGAATATACCAACGGTAGGCGCAGGTCGTTGGACCCAGGTATCGGGAAGCGGCGGTGCAATTATTACAACACCATTGGCTAATAATTCATCGGTTACCGGATTAACCGACGGAGTTTACGGCTTCAGATGGACCATCTCGAACGGTTCATGTACCAGTAGCCAGGACGATGTACAGATCAGTGTATCAACACCACCAACAATTGCTTCTGCCGGCCCTGACCAGTTTAAATGCGGGGTCACAACTGCCACTATGGCGGCCAACACTATTACCACCGGCACCGGGTACTGGTCTGTTATAAGCGGTCCCAACACTCCGGTAATTACTAACCCTGCATCTCCTTCCACAACAGTCACCGGGCTTACAACGGGCATCTATACTTTCAGGTGGAACAGTTCAAACGGTTCTTTCTGCCCAGTTTCAACGGATGATATGAACATTGAAGTTGTACCCAATGCAAATGCAGGAGCTGATCAGGCCTTATGTGCAGCTACCGATGTTAATCTTTTCGGGAATGCATCTACCAGTGGAACCTGGACCCAGGTTGGCTCAACACCCAATACAGCCCTTATATCAACCACAACTCCAAGTACTGCCACCGCCTCAGGTTTGGTAGCTGGGACATATACTTTCAGGTATTCAATAGCAACAGCAGGTTGTTCAACATCTGATGACCTCAATGTGGTAATATCGGCTATGCCATCGCCGGCAGCCAATGCAGGTCCTGATCAGAATTTGTGTAATGTAACAGGATGGACCAATGCGGCAAACTCCCCATCGCCCGGAATAGCCAGCTGGGCCAGGATAGTTGGGACAAATAGCCCGACCTTTACGCCGGCAACATCACCAACAGCTACGGTTACCGGAGCAACTTCACAATCGTATGTGTACGAATGGAAGGTTACAAATGGATCCTGTGCTACTGCTGACAGGGTTACGATCAATATCAGTTCAATACTTCCGCCAAATGCCGGACCTGATCAAAATAATGTATGCGGTTCGGTAGCTACCATGGCTGCTGTGGCGCCTTCAAACGGTGTTGGAAACTGGTCGCTGGTAAGCGGGCCAAATACACCAACGTTTAGCTCCCTGATTTTAAACAATACAACGGTTACAGGCTTAATACAAGGTACGTATGTTTTCCGATGGACGGTGTCAAGCGGAATATGTACCCCTTTATCTGATGACGTATCAGTAACGGTTTTTTCAAGTCCAACCCTGGCGGATGCCGGACCAGATCAGAGCCTGTGTAATGCTGGATCAACCACACTGGCAGGAAATACCATCGTTGTTGGATCAGGCCTTTGGTCGCAGGTGAGCGGGCCGGCGGTTACGTTTTCGGATGCAACACTTGCAACCAGCACTGTGAATGGAATGATTCCCGGGACTTATGTTTTCCAATGGACATCTTCCAACGGCAGTTGTACCTCTGCAGACCAGGTAACAATTTCAAATTCTGAGTTACCAACAGTTTCCAATGCTGCCCCGGCTATCGATAATTGCCTTTTCTCATCGTTAAATCTGATGGGGAATACCCCTGTTGTAGGTACCGGAACCTGGAGTCAGATTGCCGGTAGCCCGGTAATAATCAGTACGCCATCATCGCCCACCAGTGCAGTTTTGGGAACGGTTGCAGGTAGTTATACCTTCAGATGGACTATAAATAACGGTAACTGCCCTGCATCTTCATCGGATGAGGTGGTTACAATCAGCGATATCCCAACAATGGCTTTGGCAGGAGCTGACCAGAGAGTCTGCAACCAGACCACCGGAATACTGGCCGGAAACGCTCCGGCTGTGGGTACCGGAACCTGGTCGCAGGTGAGCGGTCCGAATACGGCTGTTATTACTTCTCCTAACTTATTTAACAGCAACATATCAGGGCTTATCCCCGGCACGTATGTGTTTAAATGGGAAATAGCCACCGGGCCATTATGTGTATCAAGCGATAATATGCAATTTATTATTGATAACGTTGATGCAACTGCCAATGCAGGTGTTGATCAAACCTATTGCAACCAGTCAACATTAACATTATCAGGTAATTCGCCGATTTTTGGTTCCGGTACCTGGAGCCGTATCAGCGGTCCCAATACGCCTGTAATTACCAGTGCGAATTCACCATCAACTACTATAACTGGCGCTATTGCCTCAGCAACACCTTATGTTTACCGATGGACGATTACAAATGGTGCTTGCTCAACCTCTGATGATGTGCAGTTGCGTAATTATACACTGCCTGTTGTAAGCATCACCGGGTCAAATTCAATATGTGAGGGCTCAACCACCACACTTTCGCCATCAACCGGCGGCACCTGGGCAAGTAGCAATAATGCAGTGGCAACAGTTTCCAATGCAGGTCTAGTAACCGGAATTTCATCTGGAACCGCAACATTTATTTTTACAAATACTACAAGCGGGTGCAGCTCTGTGGCAACGCCATCAGTAACTGTTAATGCTATACCTGCAGCGCCAACCGCAAGTGTAACAACCCAACCCTCATGTGCTGTAAATTCAGGAGTAATTACCATTACAGCCCCAACTGGCG
>CAYNVK010000422.1:0-3731 GCA_964400395.1 uncultured Lentimicrobiaceae bacterium
CCAACCTCTGCGAAATTGTTGGCGCCGATATTAATATGGTGCGTAAAGGCATTGGCAGCGATTCGCGAATTGGCAACAAGTTTATTTATCCTGGTATCGGTTACGGCGGCTCGTGTTTTCCGAAGGATGTAAAAGCCCTGATCAGCACTGCCGAGGATTATAACTACGAACTCAGGGTGTTGAAAGCGGTGGAAGCTGTTAACTATTCGCAGAAATCGACATTATTTAACAAGGCCCTGAAGTATTTTAACGGCGACCTTAACGGAAAAACCATCGCCATCTGGGGCTTGTCGTTTAAACCGCAAACCGATGATATGCGCGAAGCCCCATCGCTGGTAATCATCAAAAAACTACTCGAAGCCGGTGCAAAAGTAAAAGCCTACGATCCTGTGGCTATGAAAGAGGCAAGCCACTCCCTGGGCAACAGCATTACTTATGCCGACGACCAGTACGATGCGCTGATTGACGCCGACTGCCTGATGCTGGTAACCGAATGGCCCGAATTTAAATTCCCTAATTTCAAAATCATGCGTAAACTGCTCAACCAGCCTGTAATTTTCGATGGTCGTAATATTTACGATGCCGCCGAGATGAAACGGAATGAGTTTGCCTATTTCTGCATCGGGGTTGATACCACACGTAATTGATTGCGCCTGCCTGACTGCGTCAGCAGGCAGGGATTGGCGATTGTGGATTATTAGTAATTAGATGGTTTCTGCTTGAATGTTAATCTGAATACTTAACACACATACATCGACTAGCCAGAACCAAAAAGGAATGAAAAACATATAACATTAAATTAAGAATTTAAAAGTGTGAGCGGCTTACGATCCTTTTACATTTTGTGTTTTGAGTTTAATGTTTAGTGTTTAATGTTTTAAAATTCAATTTGGAGTGGAGTAAAATCTCAATAAGAGTGGTTCAATTAGCTGAAAATTAATTTTTTAAAGAATTATTACACCAATAGAGTCATCAAATAGAATTAGATCCTCATAATTATGATCAGGAAAAAAGTATTGGTAACCGGCGGTGCAGGCTTTGTCGGATCGCACCTTTGCGAGAGGCTGCTCAACGATGGCCACGAAGTGGTTTGCCTCGATAACTATTTCACGGGCCAGAAAGCAAATATCGTTCACCTGCTCGATAATCCCTATTTCGAGATTATCCGCCACGACGTTACCATGCCTTTTTTTATTGAGGTTGACGAAATTTATAACCTGGCATGCCCGGCCTCGCCTATCCATTACCAGTACAACGCCATTAAAACCATGAAAACTTCCGTAATGGGAGCTATCAATATGCTGGGCCTTGCCAAACGTATCAAGGCAAAAATTCTGCAGGCTTCCACCAGCGAAGTGTACGGAGACCCGCAGGTTCACCCGCAGGTTGAAACCTACTGGGGGCATGTGAACCCGATCGGCGAGAGATCGTGCTACGACGAAGGCAAACGCTCAGCCGAAACCCTTTTCGTGAATTACCATAAGCAGAACAATGTAAGGATTAAGATCATCCGCATTTTTAATACCTACGGGCCCAAAATGCACCCGCACGACGGGCGCGTGGTTTCCAATTTCATCATGCAGGCTCTGCAAAACCAGGATATTACCATATATGGTGATGGACAGCAAACCCGCAGCTTTCAGTATGTCGACGACCTGCTCGCAGGCATGATCCGCATGATGGATACGCGCGAGGACTTTACCGGGCCGGTGAATATCGGCAACCCGAACGAATTTACCATCCTCGAACTGGCAAATAAAGTGATTGAACTCACCAATTCGCGTTCCGAAATTATCCGCTTACCTCTGCCGAGTGACGATCCTATGCAGCGGCAGCCCAATATTGACCTGGCAAAAAAAGAACTAAACTGGGAACCAAAAATACAGCTCGAAGATGGCCTTAAAAAAACCATCGCCTACTTCGACATGTTACTTAAATCATAAATCCACTGCTGCATGAAATTACTTATCACCGGCGCCAATGGCCAGCTCGGCAACGAAATCAGGGAACTGGCACGCTTATATCCGCAATATACTTTTCTGTATACCGACATCGCGGAACTTGATATAACCAATGCAGCCGAAGTACACGCTTACTTCGGGATACACCGGCCTGATGTGGTAATCAATTGCGCTGCATACACTGCTGTCGACAAGGCCGAAACGGATACGGAAACGGCTTTCCTGGTGAACGCTACCGCTTCGGGAAACCTGGCAAAGGCGGCACAGGCAAGCGGATGTTTTATGGTTCATGTTTCGACAGATTATGTATATGACGGCCGGAATTATCGTCCATATACCGAATCGGATACGGTAAATCCTGTTTCCGTTTACGGTAAAAGCAAACTGGCCGGAGAGCAGGAAGTATTGCAGTCGGGTGCCCGGGCTATCATCATCCGGACTTCGTGGCTGTACTCAGCTTTCGGAAACAATTTTGTAAAAACCATGATTAAATATGGCCGGGAGCGCGAAGCGCTGAACGTGGTTTTCGACCAGGCAGGTACACCTACCTATGCCTTCGACCTGGCTAAAACCATACTGGATATACTCCCCAAAGCAGTGACATCAAGGGAAACCGGTATTTTTCATTATTCGAACGAAGGCGTTACCAGCTGGTACGATTTTGCAAAAGCAATTCACGAACTGGCCGGAATAAACTGCCGGGTGAGCCCCATTGCCACCAGGGATTATCCTACACCTGCCAAACGCCCGTTTTTCAGTGTGCTCGACAAGTCATTAATCAGGAATAGTTTTGCGATTGAAATTCCGTACTGGCGCGACAGCTTGAAAGATTGTATAAAAAGACTGGAACCGTAAAACGGGTACACTATTCATTAAAATCCTGAAAAACCAATAAAATCAGCGGTGCAGTTGCTGACTTCCCGGGCAAAAAAATATCGCAATGTATATCCTGTCATAAAACAAGCAGGATATAAATTGCGATACAAGAGCCAAAAGCTCAGATTATTGTGAAATACTTCTTGATTTCTGACCAAGGTAACCACCATGATGACGCTTGGCATAATCGGCATGTGTAAAGCCTATTTTCTTCATTTCCAACACCACCAGTATATCTCCGATAACGGTCATAGCTGTTGTTGAGGTAGTTGGCGAAAGTCCGAGCGGGCATACCTCCTTCGGATTCCCTGTAAAAATACTTACCTCCGCAAATTTGGGAAGATCGCTCTCCGGATTTCCGGTAATCACGATAAACGGAACTTCTGCGTACAGGTTATGGGTGAGTTCAACCAGTTCGAGTATTTCGCGGGTTTTCCCTGAATTGGATAACACCAGCAACACATCGTTATTGCGGATAATCCCCAGGTCGCCATGTTGTGCTTCGCTGGGATGAAGGTACACCGCCGGGGTACCGGTTGAACAAAAAGTAGTGGCAATATTCTCAGCTATCTGCCCGGCTTTTCCCATTCCACTGGCAATAACTTTACCTCCTTCGGTGTGTACTTTCTGATAAATAAGGTTAACAGCCTGAATATAGCTTTCCGAAACCGGGATATTCATAATTGCCTCTGATTCGTGTTTAAGCAGGGCAGTAATTTCAGTTAGGATTTCGGAATGTTCTGATGTTCCCATAAGTTAGAGTTTAGCAGCAATAAATTTTTCGAGTTTAACCAGGTCTTCAGTAAATTTCCGTATTCCGTCCGAAAGCTTTTCAACGGCCATCGCTTCTTCGTTATGCATCCAGCGGAAATCCTTTTCGTCGAGGTGAATTTG
>CAYNVK010000423.1:0-3730 GCA_964400395.1 uncultured Lentimicrobiaceae bacterium
TTAAACATCTCGAAAAAGCCGTGAATGCCGATGGTAAAGACCTGCACCAGATGAATCTGGCCGAAATGGACGTGTACTGGGAAAAAGCAAAAGAGGCGGAAGGGTAGGGGTTCTGGTGCTATTGGTTAATAGCTAGATTCTTGCTGAAAGCACAATAAATTTGCATTAATAAATAACCCCGGGAAGCAAAAAGCAACCCGGGGTTTTATTTACAGAAAGTATTCCGCTTATGGCTATGCCGCCGGAGTAACTTGCCCTGACTGCGCTGGTGAAATAATAAAGTCGATAACCGGATTAGTTTCGGTTCCTGTGTTCAGCAGCTGAGCATCGGGAGTAATAAAACCTACTTTATGGCAGGTTATACTATATTGGCCTTGCGGAATATCGTCGAGCTGGAAATATCCATCTTCATCCGTTTCGGTTGAGAGGTTGAGTGCAGCAATTTCCACTATTACACCTTCAACCGGAAGGCCAGTAGCAGTTTGAGTAACAGAACCTGTAACTTCCGAAAGCATGGCTTCTTCAGCCCCGGGTGAACTTTTTCGGCTATCCATCCTGCGTAAGGTCATATACTCACGATACAGATCAGGATCTGAATCTTTCCTGTATGAAACCAGTTCGTCAATTTCATGTTTAAGCAACTGGCTGGCCTGGGTGAAAAGAAAACGCAGTTCTTTCCACGCAGTTCGCCGGTCGGTGAGTTGATAAACTGTATTACGCAGCATATCGCTGAAATCATCTGCTGCCTGTTTGAATGCTGTAAATTCAGCATCCGTAAGTCCCAGTTCAATTGCCAGGCTTTTGAATTTTTGCAACTCACTGGCAACAAAAAGGGCATATTCGCACATAGTAAAAGCAGTAGCACGGGTAGCCAGGTTTTTATAGGTCTTCATCTGGCTAAGCAGCGCATCATTGTTATTACGCCTTGCAATTAATATCCCAATGCCTGCCATTCGGCGCAACTGGGCGCGTAGGTTCTTTTCACTTTGGATTTTTGGCCCGTATACATTTGATACCGGCTGGGTAAGTGTCGAAACCAGGGTTGATATTCGTTTTAACAGGTCGGAGAATGAATCCTTCACGGCCTGAGCCTGTGGCTTTTCTTCGAAAAGTACAGGGTGATTTTCGAGAACGCGGTCGATAGCCAAAAGCTTCTGTAACCGCTGAATATGTTTTTTCATTTTATTTGTTTTTGTGTTGTTTAAATTATGTTAAATGCCTGAATTACTGCTCAGGCTGCAGTGCTGTAGAGTATAAGATATGGTGGTGATGGCCCCGATGATGGTTTGCCTAAATGTTTGAAGGTGTGTATCCGGAAATCCGGAACATACCCGTAAACAGGTGATATTGATCTTACCTGCCACAGAATGCGAATCGCGCCTGAAGTTAACGGGTAATTAAATTCGAAAAAGCTGCCGTATAAATGTTCTTTATTTGATTTGCTATACCTGATACCCTGTTCAATTTGCCAGGCTAATAACGAGAAATCAGGTTCATCCGGGAATAATAATTGCCATTTATCATGGTAATTAAAGTCCGGTATAACAGTACTGTCATAGTAGCAATCATCTTCAGTCAAAAAATAAGGTGAGGTATTTAACCTGGTGGATTCACAATCGGACAGTTTTGAAAATCGGATTATTTCCCACTTTATTCTTCTAAAAAAAACTGCAAAACTATTTGCTGCCCGTGCAAACCAACTGGAATTTCTTTCAAACCCGCTGGTTGCTTTTGCAAACGCACTTACTTCAAAAACAATGGAATTGGATGTTAAAACAAACCCGTTGAACTTAGGAGCAGGTAAACTGGTTTTGTATACAAAGCCGGTTGATGCAACAGCAGGAGTGTTTGCCTGTTGAACAAAGCAGGTGATTGGGCTTGCAAAATCACTGGCTGAATGGGCAGGCCTTGTGGCTTTTGCAGCAAAATTGCTGTTTGAGCCTGCAAAACTTGTGGTTAGTATATCAGGCTTGTCGGATACCTTAACAGGAGTATTGTTTATAACAACAAAGCCATGGGTTGCCTTTGCAATAAGTGTTGTCTGCTTGCCTGTATTAGTGCCGTTAACAATTTTGAGTATTGATTTTGATTGAGGGAAGGGAATAGCGTTAGCTGCCACAGCCTGTTTCGTTTCTTTCCTGCCGGTTATGTATAGCCATCCTGCACCCCATTGCTTAACTTTTACAGTTAATGAGGAAAACAGTTGTAATATCTTTGCAGGCATGGTGTTCATATAGATATTTTCTCTTCTAATGGTTAAGACGAAAATTCATGACAAAGCCAAATAAAGGACATCATATTTTTATATTTCCTCTGTAAATAATTTGAATAAGCAGGTCAGAGGGAACCTACATGAAATTTTCATCCGGTGTTTGTGAAAAAGATTTTTTCATGTAGGTTTGATCATATAATTTCTCCGGTGAATATCGAATCGGGTCGTCTAGTCAATGGCTTTTTTTAGTACCAGCCTTGCGCCATGGCAATAATTTAAATGGTTTTGCTTACGGTTTTTATTCGACAGGTTTATTCTGGACGATAATTTATATGTTAGCCGGTTTGTTTTGATATAAAAAAATATTTGCTGTTATACATTATTAATATCTAGATATTTATTATTTTAGCAGTGAAGATTATATAAAGTTCAGGCACCTCAGGGTTTACCTGTCATGAATTTGAGTATTAATTAATGCACGATACTATGATTGATCCTATTCCTGATTTACCGCTAAGCAAGCTGCCACTCGAAGAACTATTCCTGATGATGAGTTACAAGGATGATGATGTGCTGCAGGCCAACAAAGCTTTTGAAGAGTTTCATCGCCGGTTTAAAGATTTCCTATGGAACTATTGCCAAAGGGCATGCAAAAAACTTGAAGGCTATTACCATGAACCCGCGCTTACCATTTTCGACAACGTGATGAATAAGGTTTACTTTAAAGCGGGTAGTTTGCTTAAAATATCTGCACCCACAGAAGAAGCAATGAACAACATAATGAAGGGATGGCTTGCCCAGACAGCCGCCCGCGAAATTATTGATCTCTACGATGATAATAAGCAATTCGTCGAAATGAACGATTTACACGATGACGATGAAAAACTTGCTGAGATCATGGAAACCTGGCAGGCAAAAAGTACAGATGAATATAAGATATCGCCCGAATCAGAATTGATTGCTGCTGCCGTTGCAACATTGAGTGAGCGTGAACAGCATATTTATTGTGATATGCTTGCGCTGGAAGAAACGCATAAATACCTTCCAAAGGAAGATGTAAAACGGCTTGCCGATCATTATGGCATAACGCAAGGTAATTTATACCAGATCAGGCACCGTGCAACCACGAAAATAAATGAATTTATTAATGCCAGAACAAAACCCACCGGACATGGAACCCTTAGAATTATCCCCCGAAGAGAAGAAGACTGAAGAAAAAGTAAAACAATATCTTCGGTCGCAGGGCTTTCTGCCCCCGGTATCGGAAGCCGATATACTGGCTTTCGAAAAAAATAACCCGCATGAACCATTGCCCCCCGAAGCTAATGATCCCATGGCCGTGTTGGCGCGTGGTTACCGGAAACCTGTAAAATTGCAGCCCTGGGTTGTGGATAACGAAACATCAGCCGATTTTGAAAGGCTTGTTGCAAGGCATGGCGATAAGCTTACGCCTGATATACTGAAACAATTGGATGAGGATGAAGCAAGGGATGGAGGGGAAAGTGAAGAGTGAAAAGT
>CAYNVK010000424.1:0-3703 GCA_964400395.1 uncultured Lentimicrobiaceae bacterium
CAACACTTCTGATTCTCAAACTTTCAAACTTTCAAACGCTTCAAACTATCATCCTGAGTAGCCAGTCCTGAGCCTGCCGAAGGATAGTAGAGGGATTAAACCCTCCCCACCTTCACCATCCTCGTCTTATTCACCATTACCTTTTCCATCACCGCATACCTCACTGCATCAATCCCGTGGTTGAACTTATCAATAGGCACATTCATCGAATTGCCTGCCTGGTCCTCCTTCCACCGGTAATTCCGCAGGACCCGGATGAGGTTTACCGACCGCTGTGTGTTGTCTTACTCGTATCTTTTAAAAATTTATTATTGTATGGTGTGACTGATGCTACAATGAAGTCTTGCAGATTTTGCAAAATTGCAAACTTTGCAAAACTGCAAAATCACAATCCAGATCCAAATTTTCAGAAGAATGAAACTACCAGTAAAGCAAACTGGTGCGAAGTGTTTCATAATTATGCATAAAGAGTTGAAAAGCAGTATTTTATGAATATTCAGCTCAGTTTTGACGTATTTTTGAATAGTCAAGCGAGCCAAAATGAACTTATCAACTCTTTATCAAGTCCAGACCAAGTCCGTATCAAGGCTACTCTTCTCAGCTATTATTAACTCTTAACACTAATCAAAATGGCAATTGTCCAAAATCCCATCACTGGCAAATCCAGAAAGAAGTTCGGAACTGCTGTATTCTCGAAGCACTACGAACAAAACACAATGCGCACTAAACCTTTCCAGGTTAAGAATCCGCGTACTGAGGGACAGGTACTTCAGCGCAGTAAATTTTCACAGACAGTTGATCTGATCCGTCAGGCATTACCCATCGTGAATGATGCATACAAAGGAATGCTGACTACCATGTCGCCATTCAACAGGGTAGTGAGTCTCAATTCAAAGAATGCCTTTGTCGAAGGCACAAATGAGATCGATTACACCAAGGTCCAGTTTTGCGAGTACGAGGGTAGTTCTGTGAGGAATGTTGAGATGACTTGCGAAGATGACCAAGTTGTTAGCTTTCTTTGGGAACCCAATACCGTTAATCAAGATGAGCTTGATAGCCCGATTACAATCATCCTGGTCAACTGTGCAAAAAACAAAGCCTGGACTTTCGAGAATGTCGCCTTGAGGTCGGCCAATGCAGCAAGTATTGTTGCCCCGGTTGAATGGGTAGGTGATGTTATTGCAGCCTACTTTACTTCGACAGATTATACGACTTCTGTTAAGAAAGCTGACGGTTCTATCCCTGTTAAAAAGCTCATCCAGTTCAAAGCTGGTGCTGATTTAGTTAAAACGGTGAAGTAGTCAGAAAGGTGCGGCAATACTGGGGAATGTGATATTCCTATTTGTTGTACCTATGTTGTACCCTTTCATTTTACTAAAATGCAAAAGCCTGTAATTCAATAAATTACAGGCTTTATTTTCTGTTTTAAGCGGTCCGGACGGGACTCGAACCCGCGACCCCGTGCGTGACAGGCACGTATTCTAACCAACTGAACTACCGAACCAGTATTAGTTATTGGGAGTGCAAAAGTAACTCTTTTTATTTAATCTCAAAACGTTTCAGCATTTTTTTTGAAAATAAATTTACAAAAAACATAACCATGCTATATCCGGTTAATTCACAGTGCGGTTACAAATTGCACTGAAGGCACACAATTTGCAGGTTTCCCGATCGTTGGTCTGATCAAATGGAACCGACTCATCAAAAATATTGCTGATAATTAAACTGAGCTCTTCCCTGAAGGCTTCCAGCATGGCTTTATCGATGATGTTACTCTTGCCGATATCAGTTTTTATCAGATACTCCGACGATTTGCGAAGAGAAACAATCCCCGAGATAAGTTGCCCGGGAGGCTCTGCCTGCATGTCGGAATACATCAAGGCATATGCCAGCACCTGCAAAAGTTTGGCCGGCTCCTCTTTATCACTTAAACCCGATAAACTCTCTGTTTTCAGATCCTTTGCATCCACCCTGCCGGTTTTATAATCAATAATCCGCACCACGCCCCCTACCCTGTCAATTCTATCTGCTTTGCCATGAATTTTCACCCTGATTCCGGCTCCGTCTGCAGGCCCCTTTATCTCGATTATTGAATGCAACTCTTCTTCAAGCATTATTATTCCGATACCCAAACCCGTTTCTTCCAGATATTTCTTCTCGGCCTGCAAAAAACGTTTTACAATATTCTCGGCCACTTTTACGATCAGCATATTTTTACCCGTAGCCAGTTCGTCAGTATTAAATTTAGCCGTAAAAGACGTATTTACATTGTGGATTGCCTGTGGCAACATACCGGCAAGTATATCAGGAGTGATTTCAACATTTTTAAAGGGCGCATAGGTGTGCTCGAGGGCTTCATGCACAATCTCTCCCAGCGTGGCTGCATCAATGGTTTCCGACACTTGCTCGGGCTCACTGATGCGCAGCACCTGCGAAAAATAAAACTGCAGCCTGCACCTCAGATAAATGGATAAAGCCGTAGGCGATATACCCCTTTCGGCGATCTGCAAAAGACGCGAATTAACTTCGGCCGTTTTATGAACACTGATAGCGCCAGCGTTAGTACTACCCGGCAATACCGATAGCGTTTGCTCTGTAATTGCTATGCGGGGATTCACCTTGGGCATTTCGTAAATCAGCTGGCTGATAAAACGGCTTTTTTCGCCGCCACCCAGTTCATCGCCTTCGGTATTGTAGATGAGCCAGGCATTTTCAACGCGTTGCATCAGCCTGTAAAAATGATACCCGAACACGGCTGTCCGTTCGCTGTAGCGCTGCATACCAAACTGCGAACGTACTTCGTCGGGGATAAAAGTAGTTTGTTGTTTCCCTTTCGGCAGCAATCCTTCGTTGGCTGAAATCATAATAATATCAGTAAAATCGAGCAGGCGGGTTTCGAGCATCCCCATCACCTGTAACCCATTCAGGGGTTCACCGTAAAAAGGCAGCCTTTTACCGGCAATGAGGTTGGTAACAACCGATTGTATGGTCTCAAAATCGGGTTTGATCTCCGGATCCTTTAAAATTACATCGAGCTTTAAGCATAACTCAGCAGCATGAAAAAGATACTCCAGCTCAATGGGGTGCACCGGCATTGCATCCTCATCTGCTTTAGCAGGTGAAAATGTATCACGCAGAAATGATATAATTTCACGAACCAGGCTGATGGCATCAGTGGCTTCTGCCTGACTTTTTTCGAGGTAAGGTTTAAACACCGATGCAAGTGCAGGTTCCCTTGCCGAAAGTAATGCCAGCAGGTCAGCCGCCGTGTAAAACGAACGGTTAACTGCGTTATTTCCAGCTTTTGTAGTAGCATATCCACCGTTTTTCCAGGCCGCGTAAATATATGGGTGGGTCAGGAATCGCTGTATATCTTTATAATAGAATCGCGCCATAACGCCTTTGCCAGGCTGTGGCTGGCCAAAACGCTGCGCATTTGCGAACAGGGTAAGCACAATGTTGATGAGCGAAAACACCGGGGTTTGCTTGAGCGGAAATCCCATGGTTACGTTAAAATCGCTGCTGCCGGCTGGTATCGAATTAAGTACCGGAGGCAGCAAACTTTCATCAACAAGCACCAGGGCTACACCATCAGAGGTCCCCTTTTTTGCTATCAGTTCATCAAGCAGCGTACCGGCAAGTTTTGCTTGTCCCACGTTACCGGGCACCCCGATCACTGAAATGTTTTTTGTTCCGGCACTCA